>CALJQI010000252.1 GCA_937980285.1 uncultured Gammaproteobacteria bacterium
TGTCCTGGTGCAGACCATATTTGCGCCGCGCATGATCATCGCGCTGGCCTATGATTCCGGCGGCGTCACGACGTCGACGGTTACCGTGCCGCTGGTCGCGGCACTGGGCCTCGGCCTCGCCAGCACCGTGCCCGGGCGCAATCCCCTGCTCGATGGCTTCGGCCTGATAGCTTTCACCTGCCTGTTCCCGATCATGTCCGTACTCGCCTTCGCCCAACTGTCTGAATGGCGAGCCGGACGCAGTAACAAAGCAAAAAAACCGTGAGGCATTACCATGCACTTTAAACTCATCATTGCCCTAACCGAGGATTCGATCACTGACAGAATCGTAGAGGCCGCCCGCGACAAAGGCGCCACCGGCTCAACGGTCATTTCCAGCGCCCGCGGCGAGGGCCTACAGGTGGCCAAGACTTTTCTCGGCCTGAGCCTGGAGACCCAGCGCGACGTGGTCCTGTTCCTGGTCGAGGAACACATGAGCCGCGACATTCTCGAAACCATCGAACTGGCCGGCGAATTCGAAGCCAATCCAGGCAGCGGCATCGCCTTTAGCATCGATGTCGATGATGCTGTCGGCGTTTCGGCCCAGGTCAACCAGTTATCCGTAATTGTTGAGGAAGAAATATGAGCGATAGAAAAATTGTTCGCGTTCGCGACGTCATGAAAACGAGCTTCGACATGGTCGAAGGCATGGACACAGTTGCCGAGGTTTTGAAGAATTCGAAGTATCCCGAAACCAAGTGTTTCATCGTCGACATCCGTAACGAAGACGACGAGTACGGCATCGTGCTGCTATCGGACATCGCCAAGCAGGTGCTGGCGAAAAACCGATCGCCGGACCGGGTCAACGTTTACGAAATCATGGCCAAGCCGGTGATTCATGTAGACCCGGAGATGGACATCCGCTACTGCACGCGAATGTTCGAAAATTTCGGCATCGGCCGTGCGCCAGTGGTGGAGAACAGGCTCGTCATCGGCATCGTCGGCTACACCGATATCGTGCTTGCAGGCGTGCGCGATCGTCTGCTTTAACCGCCAGCAATCCAGCGCTCGCCGGGAGCGCCCGAAAGCCCCGCTTTCGAGCTACCCCACGGCGCTGAGCGTCATGTAATTTCCTGGGATCTCAGAAATGCAACCACCTCGTGCGCCTGCACCCCGGCGTTACGCACCAGGTTGTCGAAATGCCGTATCAGTATGCGCACGTACTCGGTGGTGTTGAAAGCGAAGTACATTTGCCCGACGTAAACCGCGGCGCGGCGCGCGCCGAAAATGGTATAGGGCACCGAGTAGCGCTTACGCCCGTCGAAAAGATATAGCCGTACGCTCGGATAGAGCTCGTCCAGGGTATCGCACATCGAGTCGACTTGTTCCCGACGCACCGCGCTATCGAGTTCACGCCAGATCCCCTCGCCCCGGCAAAAGCCGACCAGGTCTTCGGTCGGCATACAGATTTCCAGGTCGTTATCGGGGCCGCGCGAAAAATTCAAATGCTGGCGCGCCTGCTCCTTGGCGCGATCGACCGGCCGCTCGACCACCAGGTCGAATTCGAATTCGAGCACGCGATCGGTTTTGACGATGTCCGGCAGATGCGCCGGCACGTAGCGAACTTTCAATCCTTCCGCTTCTTCGTACCAGCGCTTCAGGTTGTCGTCGGCCGGGCTCGGCTGGTGTGGCGCCACTTCGAAGGACTGGCGCAGAATTTCGGCGCCGAAGCGGCTGTCCTGGCTCAGCCCGAGCAGCCAGTCGGTGCTCACCTGCAGCGCGCGCGCCAGCGCGGCCACCGTATCTGCGCGCGGCATACGCAGGTTTTCATCCGCCAGCAGCTGCGACAGCGTGGAACGGTCGACGCCGGTTTCGCGTGACAGCCCGGACTGGTTCAAGCCCCTTTCCTGCATCGATTCGAGCAGGCGTTTGCGAAAGATGGCGACGATTTCCTGTTTTTTCATGGCTATAGAAACGAAATTGTTTTGCAAATACTACATATATTTTATTTAGTAATCATTATTTCTTTTATGCTGGCCATAAAAACGTCGACAAAACATCGTCGCGGCCCTAAATTGGCTAATCCCCATAAGAAATATAGGTGTTTAGCGCTATATGGAATCCGGCACTGTTCGCGATGCGAATTTTAAATCTGCGACATTCGAATGGCCCACCTGGGCCTTGCTGGTTATCACCTATAGCGCCTGGATTACACTCACCCTGAATTGGCAAAGCGTCCCCGGCTGGCTGCTGTGGCTGATCGGCGGTTACACCATCGCCCTGCACAGTTCATTGCAGCATGAAGCCTTGCACGGCCACCCGACATCCAGCAAGCGACTCAACATCGCACTCGTCTGGCTGCCGCTTACGCTGTGGCTACCAATGGAACTCTACGTCGAGAATCACCTGAGACATCACCGCTCCGACCTGACCGATCCGGCAGACGATCCCGAGTCGTTTTTCATAACAAGGGAAAAATGGAGCGTGCTGGCCCGCTGGCAGCAGCTGCTGCTGATCTTTAACAACACTTTTCTCGGCCGCATGCTGATCGGACCCTGGCTCGCCGTCGGCGGGCAGTACCGGGTCGAATTCGAGCGCTTGCGCAACGGCGACCGACGGCACCTGGGCCTGCTGATCCGCCATGCCGTCAGCGTCGCGGTGCTGCTTTACTGGCTGCTCGCGGTTTGCCAGATGCCGTTGTGGGTTTACCTGCTGGCCTTCGCCTGGCCCGGCACCAGCATGATGATGATCCGATCTTTTCTCGAGCATCGCTACCAGCCCGAGACGGCCCATCGAACCGTGCTGGTGGACGGCTGCCCCGTCACCCGCCTGATGTTTCTCAACAACAATTATCACTGGGTGCACCACGATCATCCTGAACTGGCCTGGTACCGCATTCCCGCGGTGGCGCGAGAGCAGCGCCAAACGGTATTGAGAAACAACGGCAACTACTGGTACAGCGGCTATTTCACCATCGCCTGGCGCTTCCTGCTGAAACCCTGGACCCACCCGGTACACCCGGCCCACTAGACAAGCTGGCGCCTCCGCTCAGCGCCGCGCGCAGCAGCGTTTGAACTTTTTACCGCTGCCGCAGGGACAGGGCTCGTTTCTTGCCGGTTTCCATGGCGTGAAACTCGGCGCCAGCATTTCACCGTCGGTGTACAACCAGCGGCCATCCAGGCTGACGAAGTTACTGTTCTCGTGCATCGCGTCCACCCTGCCATCGAGCAGCAACCTGGCCTCGAACTCGACCGTCGCCCGATGACCTTGCTGGTTGCTGGATATAATCGTCAGCCCAAGCCAGCCTATGCGTTCGTCGACGACCAGGTCAGCGGGTAAAAAATCCGCATGCCAGCTCGCTTTCAGGTATTCGAGCTCGCCCAGCGCATAGGCGCTGTAGCGCGAACGCATCAGCTGCTCGGCGTTTTCAGGCAAATCTCGTTGTGATATAAATCGACCGCAGCAACGGTCAAATGAATGACCGGATTGACAAGGACAGTTCATAAACAATGCAAAAAAGGGATACTATATCACCATGTCTCAAACACTCGACGTATTACGCAGCCGCTTCGGCTACGAC
>CALJQI010000253.1 GCA_937980285.1 uncultured Gammaproteobacteria bacterium
CCGGCGGGTTCGTGGAACTGGTTTCACGGCTGGACCCTGACCTACCTGATCTGGTGGTTGGCCTGGGGGCCTTTCGTCGGCATCTTCATCGCCCGCATCAGCCGCGGCCGCACCATCCGTGAATTCGTCATCTTCGTGGTCGGGGTGCCGACCATCGTTTCGATGCTGTGGTTTGCCGCCTTTGGCGGTGCCGCGAGTCATATCGAAATGTTCGGCGCCGGCGGCATCGCCGACAAGGTGTTTGCCGACGTTGCCGGAGCGCTGTTCGGATTCTTCGAATACTTCCCCGGCACCACGCTGCTGAATTTCCTCGCGGTGTGCCTGATATTCATCTTCCTGGTCACCAGCGCCGATTCCGGCACCTTCGTCATCAGCATGATGACCAGCGCCGGCAATCTGAACCCGGCGACCAAGCTGAAACTGACCTGGGGTTTGATCATCACCGGCATCACCGTCGCCACCATCGTCACCGAGAGCGTCAAGGTGGCCAAGGTGATGGCGATTACCGGGGCGATACCGTTTACCTTCATCATCATCATGCAACTGGCGGCGTTTTTCAGAATCGTTCGAGAGGATCCGAAGATCAGGGAGACGCACACCGTGGTGCGGCCTGTTTCCGCCGATGGCCAGACCGACGAAAGCGCGGCTTAGGGGGATATGACGATGATTAGCAAACAGACAAAAACCCTCGTTGCCATCCTGCTGTGCAGCCTGCTCGCCGCCTGCGGTGGCGAAGATCGCAAAAGCCTGCGGGTTGGCGCCAAGCCTTTCGCCGAAAGCATGATACTGGCCGAAATGATCGCGCAGATGGCCGAGGCCGAAGGCATTCCAGTCGAACGCAGCATTCCTTTCGGGCTGACGCCGAAAATCATGGAGGCGGTCAAGCAGGACGTGCTCGACATCTACCCGGAATATAACGGTACCAGCCTGACCTTCCTCGGCCAGGCGCCGACCAGCGACGGCGAGGCCTCTACCGCTGCGGTGGAGAAACTGTTTAAACCGCTGGGGCTGGAGCTAACCGGCAAGTTCGGCTTTTCCAACGATTACGCGATGGTAATGACCCGCGAAAGAGCCAAGGACCTCGGTGTCAGCAACATCGGCGACCTGGCCAATGCGGCGTCGATTAGATACGCAGTGGACGACGATTTCGTGCAGCGTCCGGCGGATGGTTTGCAGCAGATGAACAGGCGCTACGGCATCACCGGTTCGTCCGTGGCCACCTATCCGGTCGGCACCGAGGGCAAGGACAAGATCGTATCGGCCCTGCTCGACGGCACCGCCGACGTCGGCGAGCTGTTCATGACCGATGGCCAGATTGCCGAGTACGACCTGGTCGTGCTCGCCGATAACCTGAGCTTCTTTCCGGTCTACGAGGTTGCCCCGCTGGTTCGTTCGGACGCGCTGGCGAATCTCAAGAGCCTGCGCGCCACGCTGGAAAAACTCGCCGGAAAAATTTCCGCGGCCGATATGCAGGCGATGAACAAGGCGGTCGATCTCGACGCCCAGTCGGCAGCCAGCGTCGCCGCCAATTTTCTTGCCAGCAGAGGCTTGTTACCCGAAGACGCCAGGGGCAGCGGTGCGGCCAAGATCGCCGTCATCGGCGATCCCGGTGTGACTCGCGGCATCGACACCGCACGGGCGCTGCGCGCGATCCGTAGCGGCTATGCCGGCAGCGATCTCGATCTCGGCAACAGCGAGTCGCCGCTGGAGACGCTGGCCGCCGGCGAAGCGCGCGTCGCAATTGTAGGCGCCGAAGCCTTTTACCGGCTCGGCGACGACGGCCCGGTAGCGAAGGGCGTCGCCGAGGCGTTCGCGGTACTGGGTTATAAATCTGCCCACCTGGTCGGGCTTGCCAACGGCGCCGATTCGATAACCGCGATGAGTACAATCGCCACCGGTCCGAAAGGCTCGGGCTCGGCGCAGGTGCTCGGCATGCTGCTGCACTCCTTCGGTATCGCCGACAAGGTGGAAGTACTGCACTCCGACGACAGCCCGCGCGCGCAGCTACTGGCGATGACCAAAGGCAATCATGACGGCGTCTTCCTGATGGCGCCGTCGAAGGATCGCTCTATCGCCACGCTGATGCGCAACTCGTTTTACAAGCTGGTGGATCTGAATGAATGGGCGGCCGGCGGACATACCGCGAAGTTCAGCTTTATCCGCCCTGCCACGATTCCGGCCAACACTTACCCGTCGCAATCCAGCCCGGTGACGACTGTGAGTACCCAGTTCGTGCTCGCCAGCCCCGCCAAATCCGTACAAACCGCGGGCGAGGTCGGGCCGGGGACCGCCGGCATCGACTCCAGCGCGGCGATACCGGTGAGCGCGAGCGCGGTCGAATCGATTCGCGAGGCATTGGGTGCGATGGATGTCATCGATCCCGCGATTCCGGTGCACGGATCGCTGGTACCGGAAATCACGGTGGTGGATAAATCCCTGCCCTTCAGCGCCGACATATCGATTATCAATATCCTGATGATCGTGTTCACGGTCTGGGTGATCTACCTGGTTTCCCTGCCTAGTCCGCGCGACTTCAAGATGCCGGAAGACCTTTAACCGCACGCAGTCAATTTAGGAGATAGAACAATGGTAAATTATCTAGCCGCGATAGACCTGGAAGACGAACATCTCTCGGCCGGTGTGGTTGAAAAGACGGTACAGATGGCAACCGGCGTGGACGGCGCGCAGGTCTACCTGATGACCGTGGTCCCCGGAATCGTGCCGGGCATCGATCAACGTTACGCGATCCGCGGCGAGATGCACGGCTCCGGCGACTATCCCCTGCAGGAGTGGAAGGACGACGCCGCCAAGCAGTTACAGAAAATCGCCGACAAGGAAGTGCCGAAAAAAATGCAGGGTGGCGTTATCGTCGAAAACGGTACCGTGTATCGCGAGATTGTCGAAGCCGCCAAGGACCTCGACATCCAGCATATCGTTATGGGCGCCCATCGGCCGTCACTGGCGGACTTTCTGCTCGGCCCCAACTCGGCCAGGGTAGCGCGTCACGCCGGCTGCTCGGTGACCGTAGTCCGGGAGTAAGCTGCGGCAGGATTTGATCGAGAAACCGATCGGAGGATTGAGACAATCGCTTTATCCTGTCGATTTCGATGAAAACGATTGACGTCTTACTCGCGATCCTGGTCGCGGTGATCTGGGGCATGGGCTTTATCGTCGCCAAGGCGGCGATGTCGCATTTCTCGCCGATCCTTTTGATGGCGTTACGCTTCACCTTGACTGCCTTTTGCCTGCTCTGGTTTTTTCGCCCGCCGCCGGGGCTGTTCAAACAACTTTTCTGGATTTCGCTGGTCAGCGCCGCGCTGCAGTACAGCCTGACTTTCAACGGCGTTAGCGGCATCGACGCCTCAACCGCGGCGCTGCTGGTGCAGCTCGAAGTCCCCTTCGGCCTGCTGCTGGCCTGGCTGGTGCTGGGCGATCGCATATCCCTGAAACAGGGCTGCGGCATCGCGATCTCTTTCACCGGCGCGATTCTGATTATCGGTGAACCCAGACTTTCGGGCGATCTGATCTATGCCTTCATGGTCATTGGCGGCGCCTTTACCTGGGCCGTCGGCCAGATCATGATCAAGCAACTCGGCAACCTCGGTGGATTTCGCCTGATTAGCGGTGTCTCGCTGTTCGCCGCCCCACAGCTATACATCGCCTCTTATTTATTCGAAAGCGACCAGATCGCCCAGATCGAAACTGCCTCGGCCGGCGCCTGGGCTGCGGTCGCCTATCTCGGCCTGGTCATGACCGCGCTCGCCTACGCCGTCTGGTATCGCCTGCTCGGCCATTACAACGTCAACCAGGTGATGCCATTCTTGCTGCTATTGCCGGTGAGTTCTGTTTTCGGCGGCATCTTCTTCCTTGGCGAATCGCTGACTGTTAAAATCGCCGCTGGGGGATGCCTGGCGATCGCTGGCGTCGCGTTGATCACAATACAGAGATGGCCTTTTCGGCAACCTGCAAGCCCATGATTGATTCTTTTGACGGCATAGACGACAGCGCCTGCGAGGCCTACGCCGAACACGGCGCCATTTGCCTGCGCGGGGCTTTCCGCGACTGGATCGACACCCTGGCCGCCGGTGTCGAGCGCAACCACGACGACCCCGGTCCCTATTTCTCCGAAAATGTCACCGACGACGACAGTGGCCGCTTCTGGGACGATTATTGCAACTGGGAAAGAATCCCCGAGTTTCACCGTTTCATCACCGAATCGGACGCCGCCGAACTGGCCGCGACAATCATGCGTTCCAAGACAGCACAGTTTTTTCACGACCACGTGCTGGTCAAGGAGCCCCGAACCTCGAAGCCGACGCCCTGGCACCAGGACGCCCCCTATTATTTCGCCGACGGCACGCAGACGGTCAGTTTCTGGCTGCCGCTGGACCCGGTATCGAAAAGCGAAACCCTGCGCATGGTCTCCGGCTCGCATCGCTGGCCGAAGCCGCTGTTGCCGGTCAAGTGGCTGGACGACGACAGCTTTTACGCCGAGCAAAACGATCAATACATGACCCTGCCGGATCTCGAGGATCCGAACTGCGGCGAAACCATTCTCGAATGGGAGATGCAGCCGGGAGATGCGGTACTGTTCAATTTCCGTACCGTGCACGGCGCGCGCGGTAATTTCCAGGATCGCCGCCGGCGCGCCTTTTCGATGCGCTGGCTCGGCGACGATGGCCACTATACCGAGCGTCAGGGCCGTACCTCGCCACCCTACCCCGGCCACGACATGATCGACGGCCAGAAGCTGCGCTGCGACTGGTTTCCGTTTCTGTGGCCGAGACAACCCGACACATGAGCAATCCCGTTCTGGTCAATACCCTGCGCGGCGAATTGATCGAAAACCGTCACCGCGGCGCGGTCGCCGTATGCGATGCAAACGGCAGCCTGCTGCAGTCCTGGGGCGACGTGACGGCGCTGGTTTACCCGCGCTCGGCGATCAAGGCCCTGCAGGCCCTGCCGCTGGTTGAAAGCGGAGCCGCCGACCATTTCAACTTGAGCGAGGCCGAACTCGCCCTGGCGTGCTCGTCGCATAACGCCGAAGCGGCGCATACCGACACGGTACTCGGCTGGCTGAAGCGAATAGACCTGGACCAGAATGCGCTCGAATGCGGCGCCCATGCGCCGCTGCACCCTCAAACCGAGCGCCAGATGATCGAACGGCACAGCCAGCCGGGGCGCATCCACAATAACTGTTCGGGCAAGCACACCGGCATGCTGACGACCGCTCGTTTCTTCGCTGAGGAAACGCATGGATACATCAAACGCGAGCACCCGGCGCAGCAGCGCTGGTTCGATTCGGTCGGTGAAATGGCCGGCGTAGACATGCGCCAACTGCCCTGGAGTTACGACGGTTGCGGAATCCCGGTAATCGCGATGCCGCTGCAGTCGATGGCGACCGCTTTCGCCCGAATGGCGGCGCCGGACGGACTGACGGCCGTCCGACGCGACGCCGTCGACCGCATTGCCGGCGCTGTCGCACAGCATCCGTTCATGGTTGCCGGCTCGGGCCGGCTATGCACCGAAGTCATGCAACTCACCGGCCGCCGGGTGATGATCAAAACCGGCGCCGATGGCGTATACACCGCCGCCGTGAAAGAAAAAGGCATCGGCATCGCGCTCAAGATCGACGATGGCAGCAAGGAAGCCGCCGAGGTCACGCTGCTGGCGACGCTCAATCGTCTGGGCGTGTTGCACGACGACGATCTGGCGGCACTGGCGGATCGTTGCCGTATTCCGATCACCAATACCCGCGGCATTGTTACCGGGCACCGGGAACCGTCTGAATTCTGGTCATAATTCCGGCAATAAAGTTGATTTAACATTAACTTTAAGCTGCAAGCCATTGTTTTAAATTCTGTTTAATATGGCGCTTGATAATCGGAATAAATACCGGATTACAGCGTCGATGCTATCGTCAATACGGTTTAAAACATCCCCGCCGGCCGGCTAGCCGAAACAGCGGCGAAAATATGCCCGTCAATGTCACATTTTTGTTAGTTTCCATGTGACATATTTACCCCATATGAAGGCCGCTAGCTTCTATAAATCAGTTATTATTATCGGCCAAAAAAAACAACGGAGGCTCCGCGCGAATGGAGAAGGTATCAGCACTATCAGGCAGCTTCAGATTCAACAACCTGTTTCCGACATTCGCCAAGAAAAAAGCCAGCCTGATGACCAGGCTAATGCCCGGCTGGACCAATAACAAGATCGATTCCCTGTTATTTGTACCCAAGACCCGGGACAACAAGCCAGTCCGACTACCGCGTGGCTTCACCGAAGCCGACATTAAAACCAACGACGGCATGATCAAGTCCTACCGGACCGGCAAGGGCCCGACCGTCGTTTTCATCCACGGCTGGGGTGGCAACGCGCAACAGTTTTTCCCGCTTATGCGGGGCCTGGCGCAATGCGGTTTTAGCTCGGTCACGTTCGATCAACTGGGCCACGGCCAGAGCGAAATAAAGCCGGCCACCCTGCACCAGTCGATAAAAACCAATAACCATGTTCTGGAAATGGTAAAGAAATCGAGTGACGGCCTCTGCGCCATCGTCGGACACTCCACCGGATGTATTACCATTGCCGCGGCGCGTAACGCGCTGGTGCGCGACATCCCGCTGTTCCTGATTTCTCCGGTTTTCAACTACAAGCTGTACTTCCTCAAGAAACTGGTCAAGCTCAGGCTCCACGCCGACCTGGTGAAACAATACGCCAACCGATTCGCCAAAAGCTACCGCAGCGAGTATCAGAAGCTGGAACTGGCGCGCAATCTCGACAAGTACGGTGACTTTACGGTGATCGCACACGACGAATCCGACTCGGAGAGCTCGTTTTCGGATTCCGAACGGTTCTGCGCCAAGTACCCGCTGACCAAGCTGCTCGTGACCAGGAACACCGATCATGTGCGCATCATAAATTCAGAGTCGGTGTGGCAGGAGCTGAAGTCGCATTTGAACTACGACGATACGACCATCAACTTTACCGCCGAGATCGTTTACCAGTAGTAACCGCGACCGCCGGTTTAGCGGTACCCGGGTATTTGCCAAAAGTCGGAACCTGTTATCATCTAGCTATTCCGCAATAATCTAGACTTTTAGATAGCTAATTACCCAAAGCCAGTGCGATGCAATTCTTCCAGGACCTGATGCCTTCCCTGCGCCTTTCAAAATGGGCGCCGACGGCGATCCGCAAACACCTGTTCAACGAGGAAACCGAAACCCTCGATTCGCTGTGCGCGATGATGATGGCTTCCGATGGCGAGTATTCCAGCCTGTTGCTTGCCGAACGCATCCTCAATGCCTATGAAGGGCTGGACGCGGAGGGACGTCTCGAGTTTTTCACTCTTTTGCATACCGACTACGATATCGACCCGGCCGCAATCAAACGCGCGGTCAGGGATTACGAACGTAGTCCCGACGCCGCCAACCTGTTGCAGGTTACCGACGCCGCCGAGCCGGGGCGCCAGGAACTGTTACGCCGTATCAACCTGACACCCGGTGGCACCCGCCGCCTGGTGAAGATGCGCGAACACCTGCTCACGGCAATGCGCGATAAGCCCGAACTGAAGAAAATCGATACCGATTTCCACCATTTGTTCAACGCCTGGTTTAACCGCGGATTCCTGCTGATAGAGCCAATCGACTGGACTACACCGGCGCATATCCTGGAAAAAATCATCGCTTACGAGGCGGTACACGAAATCGAAAGCTGGTCCGAGCTGCGCGCTCGTCTACAGCCCGCCGATCGCTATTGCTACGGCTTTTTTCACCCATCGATGGAAGACGAGCCGCTGGTTTTC
>CALJQI010000254.1 GCA_937980285.1 uncultured Gammaproteobacteria bacterium
GACTGCAGGTCGAATTACTCAAGGTCCAGAAATGGGTAAAAGAGGCCGGCAAGAAGGTCGTTATCCTGTTCGAAGGCCGCGACGCCGCCGGCAAGGGTGGTGCGATCAAACGTTTCATGGAACATCTCAACCCGCGGGGCGCGCGCGTCGTGGCGTTGGAGAAGCCGACGGTTGCCGAACAGACACAATGGTATTTCCAGCGCTATATCAATCACCTGCCCTCGGCCGGCGAAATCGTCCTGCTCGACCGTTCGTGGTACAACCGAGCCGGCGTCGAACGCGTCATGGGCTTTTGCGATCCCGGCGCCTATCTCGAATTCATGCGCCAGTGCCCGGAGATCGAGCGCATGCTGGTGCGCTCCGGCATACTGTTGTTCAAGTACTGGTTCTCGGTGACCCAGGAAGAGCAACGTCGTCGTTTCGAGTCACGCAAGAACGACCCGCTCAAACAATGGAAACTGTCACCGATCGACCAGGCCTCGATCGACAAATGGGACGACTACACCGAGGCCAAGGAAGCGATGTTCTTTTATACCGACACCGCCGACGCGCCGTGGACCATCGTCAAGTCGGACGACAAGAAACGCGCGCGTCTTAATTGTATGCGCCATTTCCTCTGGTCTCTAGCCTACGACGACAAGGACGAGGATGTGGTCGGGAAACCCGATCCGTTTATCGTCACCACCAGCGATCACGCCATCGCCAAGAGCGACAATATTCTCGGCAAGAGCCTGCACCCCGAGCTGCGCCGCTCGAAAAAGTAAGCTAAGGCGCTGCCAGCCGTTTTGCAGATCGATCGTGGTTCGGATTCAGCGCCTCGAGCACCCGCGCGCGCATGTCGACGCGCGCATTGATCCGAGCGCAGAGCAGGTAGATCCCCGCCAGCTTGCGGTGCAGGAAGATCACGTCCGCGGGCGGTATTCGCTGGAAGGCTTCCCGGTTACGCAGGTACCACAGTTTTTCTCCCAGCCGTTGCGATAAAGAGGAGTAACCGAAATCGTAGCTGCCTGAATGCAGCGCCGGTTCAGCCGCGGTCTGTACCAGGTCGGCGATCGCCATGCGGCAGTTGAAGGGATCGGATGCCCTTACGTAACCCGCTTCACAGGCTGCCTCGACGATTCCTTCCAGGTCTCCATCCATGACCGCGGTCAGCAGCCGCGCGAAGGTTTCTGAACGTCCGCTGTGATTGATACTCAGGGCGCCGAAATCCAGCAATCCGATAGTATTATCGCGCGCATCGAACAGGAAATTGGCGAAGTTGGGATCGCTTTGCACCACGCCCCAGTGCAGAAATTCCTTTAGCGCGAGATCGACGATATGGCTGGCCATTCGATCGCGCAGGCTCGCCGGGGCAGATGCCAGGGTTTCGATGCTGTCGCCCTCGATGAAAGTCATTGCCAGGACTTGCACGCCGCTAAGCTCGTCGATCACCCGGGGCAGGCGAAACACCGGATCCTGACCCAGATGCTCGCGGTAGCGCCGCAGGGCAAGCGCCTCCAGCCGATAGTCGGCTTCGTCGTGCAACTGCCGCCTGGCGATTTCGAGCAGGGGTTGAAGGTCGAAACCGGGGGGCAGCAGCCTGAACAGTTTCAGCAGCCTGGCAACATTCTCGACATCGCTATCGATGCTGGTCGAGACACCCGGATACTGCACCTTGATCGCGAGCCGGCGGCCGTGACGATCTTTGGCTCGATGCACCTGGCCAATCGAGGCCGCGGCAAAAGGCTCGCGCTCGAAGGATTCGAAGCGGTCTGGCCAACCGACGCCCCAGGCCTGGTCCAGCACTTGCTGCAGCTGGGCATCGGGCATCGCGTGAGCGCTAGCGCGCAGCCCGGCCAGGATTTCTGTCATTTCGCGCGGCAACAGGTCACCGGCTTCCATCGACAGCAGCTGGCCGACCTTCATCACCGCACCACGCATTTCCGACAGTTGCGAGGTGATTCGCCTTGCGTTTTGCGGGTTCAGCAGCAGCTCGCTAGTCACCGGCATTTTTCCGCTGGCCAGCTGTCTTGCGCCGCGATTCATCGCCGTGGCGGCCACCCCGCCCGCCAGTTTACCCAGTTTGACCATGCGCCTGATACGGCTTGCCGGTACCGGGGTCTGCTTGCCGTTATCCATGCTTCTCCCGGGATTCGCTGCTGGCAAATGTACTTTTCATTATCTGTGTACGTCCTGGCAGGCAGCCTGGATTTACCGACCACCCGAATAACAGACCCGTCTGCTGCACGATTCAGAAGCCTGAACAGGTTTGGGTTGGGCGGCAAGCCTAACTTGCGTACAATCGGCAATGCCACGCCGACCAACAGGATGTCGCGGGCCCGTTTTCACTTATGAGTCAATCAGAAACCAGATCAAAACCGCATACGCCGATGATGCAGCAGTATCTGCGCATCAAGTCGGACTACCCCGCAACGCTGGTGTTCTACCGCATGGGGGATTTTTACGAGCTGTTCTACGAGGACGCGCGCAAGGCGGCGCGCCTGCTCGACATTACGCTGACAAAGCGCGGG
>CALJQI010000255.1 GCA_937980285.1 uncultured Gammaproteobacteria bacterium
CAACCGGAGATCATGATCCGCGATGGTGCGTCCGGACGCCTGCTCTGTTTCACTGGAGCGTGCGGACACCTTGCGGCGAGCAGTGCCGAAGAGGTCGCATCAGTCATCGAGCGGCTCGAACACGCGGTCGAAACGGAGGGCCTGTATGCGGCGGGATTCGTGTCGTACGAGGCTGCACCCGCGTTCGATGCATCTTTCCGCACACTGCCGGATGACGGGCGGTTCCCGCTCGGGCAGGGTGTCGAAACCGAGGCCTGTGACTGCGGCTACAGCGCCGATAACCTGAAGTAACGGCTCACCGCCGTGTGTAATGTCATTTCCGCGTATATGGGGAGCCGGGGTATTGAAATTGTTTACTGTGCTGTTGTTGCAAGATCCCGGCTCGGGGGCCGGGATGACTCCCGGGGTATTGAAATTTTTTACAGTGCTGTTGTTGCAGGATCCCGGCTCGGGGGCGGGGATGACTCCCGGGGGAGTATGTTCCGTCGAAGCTGCGCGGACCTGCGGGCGCTTTCTCAATGACGCGGTCATTTCAGGATCCCCAACTGCGCCGGGTGACTTCATTCGCGGGGGTGACTGCACTGGAATATGGCGATCCAGCCGCCATCGTCAGGCCGCGCTGGCTCCCGCTTCGACGTGGGCCTTGACGATGGCTTCGAGTTCTCGCAAGAAGGTCAGCACTTCCCGATCGGTGTTGTAATGGCACATGGATACACGGATACAGGTAGGCCTGCCCAATGGTTCGAGAATGTTGCCGGAGAAATAATCCGCCTTGCGCACGTGGGTACGAATCCCTTTCGCGTTCAGCTCGGCAACCACTTCGGCGCAGGGCTTGCCCTCGACGATTATCGAGGCCATGCCTTCACGCGCGGGATTGTCATGCCCGCCGATGAGATAGACCTGCGGCATATCGCGCAGGCCTTTTTGCGTCTCGTCGCCGTTGATCATCAAATCGACCAGGTCGCGTTCCTGTTCGCCAATGGCCCTGGCCGCGGCCAGGATACGCTCGCGCCTGTCGTCGGAATCGGTGAACTGCGAACCCAGCCAGTCGAAGTACTCGACCACCTTCGAGGTGCAGGCAAAGGCCGAAGTATCGCGCGTGCCCATTTCCCAGAAGTCATCGGGGGTGCCGTCGAGATGATCGTGCGGCAGGGTCGCGAGCCGCGGCGACAGCCAGGCAAAACCGTAGTTATGGCGGGAGAAGACCTTGTAGGCCGATACCGCGTAGCCGTCGATATCGTAGTCGTCGATCGAGACCCCGCCGTGCGCGGCGTGCTGGATTCCGTCGAGAATAATGATGCAGTCGGGCGAAGCCGCGCGAATGGTTTCGACCACGGCCTTGATGTCGACCGTCATGCCGGTTACCGGGCTGGTGTGGATGATCGTCGCCACGCGCGTATCGGCGTCGACCACCCTGGCGTAGTCGTCGGCGGTGATGGTCGCGGTTTCGTTATCGTGCACCGCCGCGCGGTATTCCTTGCCGGCGATTTTCGACCAGCGCTTGCTGGCGCTGACGGTCGCCGGGTGCTCCAGCGTGCTGCCGATCATGTTACCGCCCGCGGGCGAGCCCAGCGCGGCCGCGCGCACCATGCGGAAGATCAGCTCGGTTCCGCTTTCACCGGTAAACACCGGGCCCTGTTCGACCCCGAGAAACAGGCGCATATTGTCGCGCGCCTCGGCGATGATTCGGACCAGTTCGTGCGAGGCCGGGTTGTCGCGCCCCTGGTTATCGGGAATTCCGGCGAGCTGCGTATTGACCTCGACCACCGACTTCAGCGTCAGCGCGCCGCCGGCGTTTTCGAAAAAGATTCGCGGCCCCTGGTAGGGACAGCTATCCACGTGGCAGAAACGATCGCGAATCTGCTGCATTAAACTGGTTTCAAACATCGGCGCTCCCGGGCCCTCGAGATAAGTTACAAGCGTCGAATGCTAGCACCTGTGAGAATAAAAAGTAACGCGATATTTCCCGATCGAAGCGGACGAATTCACCAATCAAAGCATAACCATTTCTTATCCATCAGCCTTAAAATTTATAGATTTACGCGATAATGGATAAGAATTTATTATTCAGGGATTCGATCAATCACCAGGAGCACGGAATGTCGCAACCATTGAGCCACCGCTTTCAACTCTGGGGCTGGATCATCTTCATCTTTTCGGCGCTTTTCTTCATGACTTCGAGCATCCGCGCCGAAGACCCGCTCAGCCTGGCCGGCGGCGCGCTATTCCTGCTGGCCTGCTTCGTGTTCCTGGTGCCGCTGGTGGCGGAACTCAAGGAATCGTCTAGTAGCTTATCGCGGCCGCGTAAATATTCTCGATATCTACCAGATTGGTTTCGCGCGGCGAGTTCGCGATTGCGCGCACCTGCCGCGCCGACGATGCGGCCAGCGCCGGAACGTCATCAGGACCAAATCCGACGCCACCAAGCCCGTTCGGAGCTCCGGTTTTTTGCATCAACTCGATAAGCCGTTTGGCCAGCGCCTCGCCAGAGTCGTCCGCAGCGGCGCCGTTCAAATCGCATTGCAGCAGGCCCGCCGCCTCGAAATGACGCTCGGGCGCGGCCTCGGCGGTGTAGCGAAAAATTGACGGCGCCGACAGGATGACGCTGATGCCGTGCGGCACGAACGGCGATTTGACCTGGTATCCCTCGGTGGTGACATCGTGCATCAGGTGGGTGACGCCATAGCTTAGCGCGTGACCGAGATGGGTGCCGCTGTTGCCGAAAGCCATTCCGGCGAGCGACGCGCCCCACATCAACTGGTCGCGCGCCTCGTTATCGTCGGCGCTGTCGACGCCGCGCTGCAGGTACTCGCCGGCGATTTCCAGCGCCTTGCGCGCGGCCAGGTCGCTCCACGGGTTAGCGCCCTGTATCAGCGGCCGCTTCAGCGGATCTTCCTGTTTGTCCCAGCGGGTATAGGCCTTCGCGGTAAAGCATTCGAGCGCGTGGCACAGCAGGTCGAAGCCGGTGGAGGCGACCACCATCGCCGGCAGGGTATCGCAGCAGGCCGGGTCCACCAGCGCCTCCTGCGGCAGCAATACCGGGTTGGCGAGCACGAACTTGGTGGCCAGATCG
>CALJQI010000256.1 GCA_937980285.1 uncultured Gammaproteobacteria bacterium
CCCGCGCTCGATGGGCAAGGCACAGCGCATCATCGACAAACGCAATCTGTAAACGAGGCGCAAGTGAAACTGGCAAGTTACGCCAATGGCGAATGGTACCGTGCGAGCGGCAGCGGCAAGGTTTTAAGCAACGCGGTCAGCGGCGAGGCGATCGCCGAGATTTCGAGCGAAGGGCTCGATTTCGCGTCGGTCGCCGATTACGCGCGCCGCGTCGGCGGTCCGGCCCTGCGCAAGTTTACTTTCCACCAGCGTGCGCTGATGCTGAAGGAGCTGGCGAAGTACCTGATGGAGCGCAAGGAAATCTTTTACGCGCTGTCGAGCGCGACTGGCGCCACCCGCTCCGATTCGTGGATCGATATCGAGGGCGGCATCGCCACGCTATTCACCTATTCGGGCAAGGGAAGGCGTGAGCTGCCCAATAGCAATATCTGCCTCGACGGCCCGCAGGAAATCATCGCGCGCGAAAATACTTTTACCGCCCAGCACGTCTACACCCCGATCCAGGGGGTCGCGGTGCATATCAACGCCTTCAACTTCCCCTGCTGGGGCATGCTGGAAAAGCTCGCGCCGACGCTGCTCGCCGGGGTGCCGGCGATCGTCAAGCCCGCGAGCCAGACCGCCTACCTGACCGAGCTGATGTTTCAGCACATCGTCGAATCCGGCATCTTGCCGCAGGGCGCGGTGCAGCTGATCTGCGGCTCCACCGGAAATTTACTCGACCAACTCGATTTCCAGGATGCGGTCAGCTTCACCGGTTCCGCCTCCACCGGGCTGATGCTTAAAAAGACGCCGGCGATCAGCGAAAACTCGGTGCGCTTTTTCATGGAAGCGGATTCGCTCAATTGCTCGATCCTCGGCAGCGACGTCGACCCCGGATCGGTCGAGTTCGATCTTTACATCAAGGAAGTGGTGCGTGAAATCACCGCCAAGAGCGGGCAGAAATGCACCGCCATCCGGCGCGCGATCGTACCCGCCGACCGCCTCGACGCGGTCGCCGACGCGCTGGTGAATCGACTGGCATCGACCACCATCGGCAATCCCGCAAGCGAGGGCGTGCGCATGGGCGCGCTGGCCGGCCTCGAGCAGCGCGCCGACGTGCTGGCGCAGGTCGAAAAACTTACCGCGGCTAACGAGACCGTCGTCAACCGCGGCAGCGACATCGAACTGATCGACGCTGACGCCGAGCGCGGCGCCTTCATGGCGCCGGTGATTTTCTACGCGCGCGATCCGTTGCAGTCGAACGCCAACGACGTCGAGGCCTTTGGCCCGGTAAGCACATTGATGACTTACCGCGACGCCGACGAGGCGATCGAAATCGCCGCCCGCGGCAAGGGCAGCCTGGTGGCCTCGGTGATAACCGCCGATACGCAGGTCGCGACCCGTCTCACCACCGGCATCGCCGCCTGCCATGGCCGGGTCATGGTGCTGAACGAGGCCTGCGCGAAGGAATCCACCGGCCACGGTTCGCCGCTGCCGCACCTGGTTCACGGCGGCCCCGGCCGCGCCGGCGGCAGCGAGGAAATGGGCGGCATTCGAGGCGTCAAACACTACATGCAGCGTACCGCGCTGCAGGGTTCGCCCGATATGTTGAGCGCGATCACCGGCCAGTGGATGACCGGCAGCGAGCGCAAGCTTGACCAGGTCCATCCGTTCAGGAAACGTTTCGATCAGCTCGAAGTCGGCGATGCGGTGGTCACCGACAAGCGTGAAATCACGCTCGCCGACATCGAATCCTTCGCCGACCTTACCGGCGACAGGTTTTATGCGCACATGGACGCGGAGGCGGCCAGTCGCAATCCATTCTTCGAAGACCGCGTCGCTCACGGCTACTTCCTGGTGTCGATGGCCGCCGGCCTGTTCGTCTGGCCCGGAGAAGGGCCGGTGCTGGCCAATTACGGCCTCGATCACCTGCGTTTCTCGGCGCCGGTTTACGCCGGCGACGTGCTGCAGGTGCAGTTCACCTGCAAGCAAAAGGTCAATCGCGAAACCGAGGATTACGGCGAAGTCCGCTGGGACACCACCATCGTCAACCAGGACGACCAGGTGGTCGCCAACTACGACGTGCTAACCCTGGTCGCAAAGCAAGCCTGAAAGCGGTCGGTGACAAATGCTTGTCATTCGCATTTGTCACCGACCCATTTTCTTCCTTACCGCTCGCCTGCCGGATTTCGGCCAGGCGCCTTCGTCTCCGCGCAAACGGGAATCCCACCATTGCTGCTCGATACAAGATTTCCGGCCGCAGCGAAGTGACTTTCAGGCCTGTTCGACGTCGGGCTCGCTGGTTATCGTTTTTCGATTGCCTATTTGTTGATCGAGATCCGGAATCCGGCTATTTTTTGACGTAAAGTCCGTTCCATGAAAAGAAACTACAAGAAATTCAGCCTGTGGGGCGCGGTAATCCTGGTCACGCTTCTGGTCGTTGCGAGGCTGTTGCTATCGCCAGTAACCGTGAGCAGTATCAATCAATGGTTTTCCGACCGGGGCGTCGATTCGGAAATCGATGATCTCAGCTTCGATATATACAACGGCACTGTGTCACTAACCGGTTTACGTGCAAAAAAGGGTGATATCTCGGCGCTCGCGCTCGATGAGTTCAGTCTCGGCTGGTCATGGTCGGCGCTGTTCGAGCGGCAACTGAAACTTGAGTCGGTGCTGATCTCGGGATTTCAGCTGGAACTCGAGCGCAAACCCGATGGAAGGCTGCTGTTCGCCGCAATCGATTTTGCCCGGCAATCGCAGGCCGAAGACCAGCAGTCGGCGGCGCCATCTGGAGAAATGCCGCAATGGTCGATTGCGCTGCAAAACCTGGAAATTAACGACTACCAGGTCTGTTATCGCGATTTACCGCTCCATGACTACTGTAATAGTTTTGATAAATTCGATTGGAGCGGTCCGATCGTAGTCGACCTGTCGAGGCTGGAACAGACTGCGGTGCCGCTGCTGGCCGAAGGCGACTTCAGGCTTGCGGGTCTCAGGATGCAGAACAACAGACTGCAGCGACGCCTGTTCGGTTTCGATGACTTTACGCTACAAGGCGTCAGGATTGACGATCTCGATTCGATCGAAATCGAAACAATATCCCTGGATAATTTGTCGATGCTGGAAAAGACGGATGATCCCGAGAATTCCGATGTCACGCGTCTGGAAAAACTGGAAATCGACCAGTTCAGCTTGAAGCAGTTGAATCGTCTCGAAATCGCCAGCGCCAGGGTATTGAACCAGCAGGGCAGGCTGGTAAAACGCGACGATGATCGGCTCGAGACCAGCGAGTGGCTGGAAGAGTATGAGAAAAAGGCGGAAACCGACGGCGAAAACCCCGCTGCTGACGAGCAACCCTTTAGCTTTGCGATCGATAAACTGGTTTATGAAACCGAACGCTCGCTGCAGTATGTAGACCTGAGCCTGAGCAGCACGTTCGTCATCGATCTCAACAACATCCAGCTGAGTATCGAAAACCTCGACAGCGCCAACACCGAGCAAACCAGTAAAATCGAGTACCGGGCGAATTATGCCAAACACGGAAAAGTCAGTTTTTCCGGTACGGCAACGCCACTCGATCCCACGCCCACGCTGGATCTGAAAGGTACCATCAAGGGGATGGACCTGCCTGAACTATCAGCTTTCACGGCCAAGGCCATCGGACATCGGATCAAGAGCGGGCAGCTCGATGCCAACATCGAATTGAAGGCCGTGGACAGCGTACTGGATAGTAAAATCGACCTCAGGCTCGATCATTTGAAACTGGCCCCGGTGAGCGAGAAAGACAGCGAGAAAATCGACAATAAGCTGGGCTTTCCGCTCAACACCAGCCTGTCCCTGCTCAAGGACCGTGACGATGTGATCGAGCTCAGTATTCCGGTGACAGGCGATACCAATAGCCCGGATTTCGATCCCACCGATGCGATCAGCAAGGCGATCTCGGTCGCGATTACCACGGCGGTCATTAACTACTACACGCCCTTCGGCCTGGTGACCCTCGCCGATGGCCTGTTCTCGCTTGCAACCGCATTGCGTTTCGATCCGGTGGTTTTCGAACCCGGCAACGGTGGTATCGACAGCGTAGATAGCGGCGGCCTCGAGAAAATAGCCGGTTTGATGCAGGAGCGCCCCGGTGTCCGTGTCACCCTGTGCGCCTACACCAACAGCGACGATCGCCGGCTGTTGTTGCCGGAAACTGTCGAAATTGCGGCTGACGAACTGGAACTGAACGACGAGCAGATCGCGATACTGGAACGGCTCGGTGAATCCCGGCGTGACCGGGTCGAGGATTACCTGGTGGGCAAAAGTATCGATCCTGCTCGCCTGGTCGCCTGCGAAACCGAACACAAAGAAGGTAGCGGTCTCGCCGGCGTCGAAATCAGCATCTAAACGCTAAAAGGGGTCGGTGACAAATGCTTGTCATTCGAATTTGTCACCGACCCCTGGTTTTTACCTTTATTGATTCGCTTAATTTTGCGCTGGCTAAACCCGCACCAGGTGCTTGCCGAAATTTCGGCCGGCCAGTACGTCCATCAGCGCGGCGGGAGCGTTTTCCAGGCCGTCGACGATACTTTCGCGATAGCTGATCTTGCCCTCGCGTAACCAGCTCGCGCCGACGTTTTTCCACTCCTCGCGCAGTTCGGGATAATCGCTGACGATGAAACCCTGTATCCTGATGCTCCTGACCAGCACCGGCAACAGCGGCGGTCCGGCGGCTACCTGGTCGCTCTGGTAACGTGAAATCAGTCCGCAGACGATCATGCGCGCATGCTTGTTCAGCCGTTTGAAAACTGCCTCCGATACCGGCCCGCCAACATTTTCGTAGTTGATATCGATGCCGTCGGGGCACAGGCGCTTGAGCGCGGCATCCAGGTCGTTTTCCTTGCGATAGTTGAATGCGCCGTCAAATCCCAGTTCATCGAGGACGTAGGCAACTTTTTCATC
>CALJQI010000257.1 GCA_937980285.1 uncultured Gammaproteobacteria bacterium
CTCGCCACCGCCCGCCATATCGAATGTAAATTTACATGGCCTCCGATTTTTCTCTTTTGCCTTCTCGCCATGTCTTTTAAGATGCGGACAACAAAACCTGCCGGAACCCGAGATCATGGAATACAAAGTGCTGTTAACTGTTTTCACCGCCGTTTTTATCGCCGAACTGGGCGACAAGACGCAACTGGCTACCATGCTGTTCGCGGCGGACAAGGAAGTGAGCAAGTTAACGGTATTCATTGGCGCGTCGCTGGCGCTTGTGCTGGCTTCGGCGATCGGCGTACTCGCCGGCAGCGCGATATCGGCTTATGTCAGCGAAAAACACTTGAACTACATCGCCGGCATCGGCTTTGTCGGCATCGGCATCTGGACGCTGTTGCGGGCCTGAATCCTTTTGCCGGCGGACAGCGGGTAGGCAAACCTCATCTAATAAGTATGGCTCGGTTCGTCGCCCGACGGCGGTTGATAGGGTTCGTCGTCCATGGTACGGCCGTGGCAGTCGACGTCGCAACTGCGCACCCCGGTCTCGGTATTGATCTGCCAGCGCGGCATGGCGTAGGTGTTGGCCTGTACATCGGGCGCGAAACTGACCAGGTGGGTCTTGACGTTAGCCGGCGGCGTGGTCGAGGTAAACCACTGGCCATTGACCCGCCAGCGGTACTGGGTGTTGCCGGCAGTGCGATTGCTGTGGATATCGAAATGGCAGCTCAGGCAGGAGTGGGTCGTGCTCTTGTCGGTGAGGTGATATTCATGCAGGTTATCGCGCCCGTTCTGCTGAAAAAAGTTGGTGCGCGCGCCGTCGTCGAATCGTCGCGAAAGCAACCGGTTGGAGTCGTGACACAGAAAGCACAGGTTGGCCCTGGCGTTAGTCCAGTTACCCTGGCCGGTGTAATTCTTGTCGAAGTTGGCGCGCAGGATCGTGGCCTGGGTCGAGCCGTGCGGCCCCTGGGTCAGCGCCGCAGAGTCGACGACCGGCCCCGGGGTTGCGGCGGTCGCGTCGCTATTGTGGCAATCGGTGCAGGCAAGCGTCGACGCGGTGGTCAGGCCGCCGCGCAGCTGCGCCGCAAGATTGGCCGACTGGCCGCGCCCGGGCTGGGTAACCGGGTGATAGCCGGAATTGGCGTCGCTGGTGTTGAAGTCGAGACGCTTGTTGGATGTCAGGCTACGCGCACTGTTGAAACTGTCGCCGTGGCACTTGAAGCACAGTTCTTCCTGCACCAGGTCGCGCTCGATGGCGGTCCCCGGACCAACGGGATTACCGGCGAGATCGACCCCGGTGACCCCGGCAAGGCGGTTATCGGCGCGCGCTCGGTGCGGATTGTGGCAACTGACGCATTCTACCGAACGCCCCGCGGTCTGCTCCGAATCCATGATCGGGTGGTGGAAAATTTCAGCGCCATTGCTGCCCTTCTCGAAATCGGCACGGATATCGGTTTGCGCGGGCGCGGCATCGTGGCAGGTATAACAAAGGTCCTCGGCATCGTCCGGGTCGCTGCCGTCGCTGGCCAGATCGGATTGCTCGACCCACAGGCGCGGGTAATCGCCGCTCGCCTGGTCGTCGTCGGCCCAGCCGTGCGGCCAGTGGCAGTTGACGCAGAATCCCCGTTTCTCGACGCTGTGCGCGGGAAAACTCGAGCCGTACTGCCCGCCGGGCCAAAGCGCGCCGGCAGCGCTATCGAAGTGGCTGCCGCTAGCCGTATCGCCGAGCGTATGGCAGCTCAGGCAAATATCGCCGATACCCTGGTTGAGCAGGTAACCGTCACCCGCGCCGCCGTTGGCGCCACCCGAATCGGCGTAATGCGGAGAATGGCAGGTCATGCAGGCAACTTCGCCGTTGGCGTCGAGTTCGAGGGCCGCCGGAGGCTGGAAATCACCGCCCGGTATCGGCACGCCGACCGGGTGCGATCCCAGGTCGCTGCTGGCGACATTGCGCGCCGAGTGGCAAACGACACACATCTGGTTGAAGTTGTTATCGCGGCGCTGAAAAAATCGCCCTTCGCCGCTGCCGTCGCCGAGAAACGGCGGCGCCGTCGGGTCGAAAGGCTGGTTTTCCTGGCTGTGCTGGTCGTGACAAACCGAACACACTACCTTCGCATAGGTGGTATCGAAGACACCGCCGCCGAGGCCGACCAGGCCCGCGAGACGTTGCGCCATCGGTCGCTCGAAGGGGTCGCCAAAATCGGGCAGGCGCAGGTCGGTGCGCACGTCGACCATCCAGCTGTCGCCGGCGATGAACGAAGGCGAACTGCCGCCATCGGCAAAGTCGAGCAGCAAGCCGTCGGCCAGCGGTACGTCATTGCCGGCGACGCCGACGCCACTATTACCGCCGCCATCGGACCAGTCGTAACTCGCGCTGCCGACGTCGCCGGACGCGGTTATGGTAATCAAATAGCGGTTTTCGATACGCCCGCTGAAGACGCCGCCCGAGCGCAAACTGCCGCTCGAGGTATTGCCGGGCTGGCGCGACACGTGTCCCGACGGACCCGAATCCCAACGGTGACTGAATCCGCTAACGCCCGCAACCGCCTGGTCGGCGTCGTTGAACGGGCGATTGTTGGCCAGCCCGCCAGGCGTGTGGCAGGTCATGCACAGGTTCGGATTGCCGGCTTCGCGCGTAATACTGCCGCCGGCGGCGCCGTGCGGGGTATGGCAATTGATGCA
>CALJQI010000258.1 GCA_937980285.1 uncultured Gammaproteobacteria bacterium
CAGGTGCCGCTGTTAATCGTCGAAGGGCAGGCGGCCCGCGCCAACCAGAGCTTTTACCTGGAAAACGCGCTCGGGCTGTCGCGTAATCCGGCTTTTCGAGTCGAACGCAGGACCCTGGACACCCTGGAAGCCGAAGAATTGCCGAAATTTGCAGCGGTTATCATCAACGACCTGCCGATTCCCGGCGGCGAACTGGGCGAGGCGCTGGGCGAATTCGTCGCCGCCGGCGGCGGCTTGCTGGTCAGCGCCGGCGCCGCCTTGCAGCCCAACTGGCCCGCGGCCTACCTGCCGGGCAGCCCGGGCCGACAGGTCGACGCCAGGCGCGGCGCGGCCTATAACATGACGAGCCTCGAAGCCGATCACCCGCTATCCATTTCCCTCGGCGCGCGCAATGCCACCGACCTGTCGCTGGCGCGGGTATTCAGTTACCGCGAGCTGCAGCCCGGAGCCGATGACGAGATCGTGGCGCGCTACAGCGATGGCGCCGTCGCGCTGCTGGAGCGTCGCGTCGGCCAGGGCCGCGTACTGGTGTCGACCACGACGCTGGATACTTACTGGAACGACCTCGCGCTGCAGCCGGCGTTTCCGCCCTTTCTGCACCAGAGCCTGCGCCATCTCACAGCCTTCGAAAGCCATGGCAACCAGTCCGCAATCGGTGACATTGTCGACGTGATGCGTTACGCGCGGGCGCTCGCGGGAGCCGATGCCATCGTCGCCGCCGCGTCCGACGGGCCGCTGATTGTCGAGTCGCCGTCGGCACGCGAAATCCGCGTCGATCGGCAATCCCCGCTGTTAGCGCTCGCCGAACCCGGCTTCTACCAGGTCCATCACGCGACCCCGGCCGGGGTGGAAATCACGCTGGCCGCCAATATCGACGCGCACGAAGCAAACCAGGAGAGACTTGACGTAGCCCGCTTTGTGGAGGAAATTAGGGCCTCGGCCGAACCCCCGGCAACGGGTGCAGTCCTGACCAGGCGACAGGCCGCCGAGCACGAGCAGCAACAGCAACTGGCGTACGCGATCTTGCTGGCGGTGCTGGCGTTAACGCTGGTCGAGGCCCTGTCCGCCAACTGGATCGGCGCCAGGCGCACCCGGGGAACGGGTTAGCCGTTGAAAATAATGGACACGAAACGTACCAACATCGGGACCGGATTGTTCGACTTGTTAACCCCGGTCCGGCACTCGCAGGCCGCGGACGGGCTCGCCCTGTCGGCGGTCATCGAGCGCATACGACGGCGCTGGCGGCTTCGCCTGCTGGCCGACGGCCTGGTCTGGGTAATCGTACTCGCCACCGTGCTGCTGGTGATATCGGCGTGGCTGTTAAACCTCTGGCATTTTGCCCCGCAGGCGATCTGGCTGTTGCGGCTGGTGGTTGTTTTTGCGCTGCTCGCGCTGATGCTGCAGTTCTTTGTCAAACCCTTGCGCCGCGAGGTCGACGACAGCCGGGTCGCGCTCTACCTTGAAGAGCGCGAGCCGGGTTTGAACTCGCTCGTCCTGAGCGCGGTCGACGCCAGGCGCGCGACCAATCAAAGCTTATCGCCGCAACTGGTCGAACAACTGACCAGGCGAGCGCTCGACGCCTGTGCACAGGTCGAATACGGCGACCGGGTCGAACGGCAAAAACTCCGCCACGCCGGCTGGAAACAGGCCGCGGTACTGGCCGTCGTAATCGGCCTCGCAGCCTGGCCGCCCGCGTTTCTGCGCAGCGGCGCGCCGGCGCTGCTGCAAGCCTGGACCAGCGCCAGCGACGCCTCGCCCTACCGCATCGAAATCGCGCCCGGCGATATCGAGATCGCGCGCGGCGACGACCAGTTGATCAGCGCCAGGATTGACGGCTTCGACGGCGACGAGGTGCTGCTTTTCACTTCGCTGGACGAAGGTAAAAGCTGGCGCCAAACCGCGATGACCACCGTTGGCGAAAGCGGCAACTACCAGTCTTTTATCTTCGACCTGAAACAGGACAGCGATTATTACGTCACCGGCGCGGGTCGAAGGTCGCCGACTCATCGCATCTCGGTCGCCGACATCCCCGCGATCGAGTCGATCGCCCTGCGCTACCATTTTCCCGCCTATACCATGCTGCCGCCCGAAACCAGTCAGGGTTCGGGCGATATCGCGGCACTGCGCGGCACCCGCGTCGAGGTGCTGATCAAGCCCACGATCGACATCCCCGGCGGTGCGCTGCAACTGGCCGACGGCCGGCGTATCGAACTGCGGCGTGGGGAAGACGAGAACTGGGCAGGCGAGATTACGATACAACAGGATGGCGCCTACCAGGTCGCGCTGCAGCGCGCCAGCGGTATCGACGTCGACGCCTCGCCCGAGTTTCGCATCCGCGCGCTCGACGACCACTACCCGAGCGTCTCGATAACCAGCCCGGGCCGCGATACCCGGGTCAGCATCATCGAAGAGCCGGTATTGAAAGTGCGCGCCAGCGACGACCAGGGCATCGCCAACATCGAACTGGTGCTGTCGGTCAACGGCGAAGCCGAGCAACGCGTGCAGCTGATGCCGGCGGCGGATCAGGCGGGCGATGGTCAGCAGGTCGACGCCGAGCATATCGTTTACCTCGAAGATCTCGGGCTGCGCCCCGGCGACCTGATTTCCTATTACGTCAACGCCGAGGACCGCGCGCCCGCCGACCAGGCCAGGACCGCGACCAGCGATATCTTCTTTTACCAGGTACGCCCGTTCCGCAAAAACTACCGCCGCGCCGAGCAAGGTGGAGGCGGCGGCGGTGGCGGCGGACAGGGCGGGCAGCAGCAGGGACACCTGTCGGAGCAGCAGAAACAGTTCGTGGTGGCGACCTTCAAGATGATTCGCGATCGCAATACCTACAGCGAGGACAGTTACCGCGAAAACCTGGAACTGCTGGCCACGGCGCAGGCGCGGATCCGCGACCGGGTGGAGGCGATCATACGACGCATCAGCAGCCGACCTATCGTGCAGGTGGACAAGGCTTATAAAGTCATCCTGCAGGAACTGCCGCTGGCCACCGCGGCCATGCGCGAGGTCGAGCAGCAATTGCAGGAAACCGAAGTAGAGTCGGCGTTGACCGATGCGCAGATCGCGTTGAAGCACCTGCAAAGAGCCGATGCCGAGTTCAGGGATATCAACGTATCGCTGGCGAATCGGGGCGGCGGTGGCGCCGGCGGCAACACCGGCGTCGAGGATCTCGCCAACCTGTTCCAGCTGGAAATGGACAAGCTGCGTCACCAGTACGAAACGGTGCAACGCGGCACGCAGCAACAGTCGCCGTCGGAAGTAATCGACGAGACGCTGGACAGGTTACGCGAACTGGCGCGGCGACAGCAACGCGAAGTGGAGCGTGCGATGCACCGCCAGGGTCAGGCGCAAAACGGCGGCTCAAACCAGGATCAACTCGCGCTTGCAGAAGAACTCGAGGAGATGGCGCGGCAGCTGGAGCGGCTTTCGCGTACGCAGCCAAACCCGCAATTGCAGCGCTCGATCAGTCAGATGCGTAACGCGGCCGAAGCCATGCGCCGCGCTGCGGCGAGCGCGTCGGCGGGCGGAACGGGCCGCGTCGACCAGGCCCGCCAGGCCGCGCAAAACCTGCGCGAGGCCAGGCGCCTGCTGGACCAGGGCCGGGTGCGGCAGTTCAGCGAAAAAGTCGAGCGCAGCCTGCGTCGCGCCGAACTGGCGCAGAAAAAGCAGGCCGCCATCAAGCAGGAAGTGTCTGCGCTGGATGAAAAATGGGGCGAGAAGCTCGAAGCGCAACTAAAACAGCTGCAGCAAAAAAAGCAGGCGCTCTCCGAAGAGCTGAGCAAACTGGAGAACGAACTCAGCGAGCTGACGACAAGCGCCAGGGAAGAGCAACCGCAGGCTGGGCAGTCGTTGAAACGGGCAATTCGGGCATCGCGCGAACACCGTCTGCACGACCGCATCGGTCGCACCCGGCAAATGATCCTGCTGGCTGAAAAACAACATGCGCTCGACAACGAAACAGAGATTCAGGCGGGTATCGGCCAGATTCGCGAGCATATCGAAACCGCGCTGGAAAATGTCGGCGAACCGGGCGCCCGC
>CALJQI010000259.1 GCA_937980285.1 uncultured Gammaproteobacteria bacterium
AAAAACCGCCTCAGCCTCGAGCTCGAAACCCCGGCAACTCCCCGGGCTGTACTGCACTGGGCCGGGATCGAAGACGCCACCGGGCTGGTGCTGATGAACCGGGACCAGGTTATTCCACCACGGCAATGGGAAGACGAAATCGTCGACGACGAAGATCGACTGACGCTGCTGGCGGCCTTCGAGGGTGGATGACGGCGGCCGCGGTCGCGCTTACTCGATCCCTAAAAACCGTCGCGCATTGTCGTAAGACAACTTGCGCTGTACCGTCGGCGGCAGATCCGCTATCCAGTTTCGGTGGTAGGCGAGCAGCTGTTCGAAGTAGTCCCAGCCCTCGTCCGCCTGGTCCCAGGTTTGCGTACGCGTGACTTTCCACACCGGGTCGGTGCCGACCAGGAATCGATCCGGGTAATCGAGCACCAGTCGGCGCCACTCGGGCAGCAGCAAATCGTCGTCACCGGTCAATCCGCCGTAGCGCCACGGGTCGCGCGCCGAGAATTCGATCATGACATTGGCGCATTGATCGACGACGCGGCGGATATGGCTGGCATGGAGGCTACCGCCGGCGTGCGCAAAAATGAATTTGACCGCGGGATGCCGCCGGCAAATATCGACGATGTGTCGCTCGTTGCCGGCATCTATGTGTATCAGCACCGGGACCGCGTAACGCCGGGCCAACGTCAGCAAGCGAACAAACACGGAATTATCGGTTTTCGGGCGAAAGCCGGCCATGAAGTGGACCTCGCCAATTCCGCGGTAATCGCCTTTGCGCAAACCTGCCTCGGCCAGCTGCAGCGTGCGTTCGCTTAGATACCAGTCCTGTTTTCCCAGTTCATGGGTGTAGGGCGAAAAGAACGGCACCACCAGGTCTCCACCCGCCCGTTTCAATTCCAGCGCCAGTTCCGATGGCGTTGCGGTAACCACGCTAAAGGCGATATTCGCGCGTTTCAGGCGGGCGACGATTTCCTCGGCGCTGATGATTTCTTTCTGATCCCAGTTGAAGTGCACGTGCACATCGGCGAATGCCTGCTGCGGCATTGCCGGCGGCGCCATCACGGCGAGCGGCAGGACGGCGATCAATACCGCCGGGAGTAGTCGATAATTCATCATCTTTCTGGCTGTCGGAAGCGAACCCAATCTAACATGCGCACGGTATCGGTTCACCGATTTTAACTACAGTCGCGGCAACGATTACATTAAACTTCGCGCCATGACCAACCCAGCAATGTTTTTTTGATGCCCGCGACGGCCGCCTCGGAGCGAGGGCGCCTGATCTGGTACGGCGCCACCGTGTTCATCAGCTCCGCGGTACTGCTGGTGCTGGAGATAACCGCCGGCCGCCTGATCGCGCCCTACGTCGGCGTAACCATTTACAGCTGGACTTCGATTATCGGCGTAATTCTGGCGGGCCTGTCGCTGGGCAACTGGCTCGGTGGGCGCCTTGCCGACCGCGGGGCCGGAGAAACCGCAACCGGGGTGGTGCTGGTTTTGTCCGCGGCCACGTCCTTGCTCAGCCTGTTTGCGCTGGTGCTGGTGGCGCCGCTAATCCAGGGCAGCGAGCTCGATTTGCTCAGCTCCAGCTTCATCTACGTGCTCAGCATGTTTTTCCTGCCGTCGGTACTACTGGGCATCCCGACGCCGTTGCTGACCACGTTGGCGCTGGCGCTCGACGACCATACCGGTCGCATTGTCGGACGCATGCATGCGCTCGCCGCCCTCGGCAGTATCTGCGGCACCTTTGTCACCGGCTTCGTGTTAATCCAGTACCTCGGCTCCCGTTTGATCATTCTGCTGTCGGCGATCGCGCTGCTGCTGCTTGCGCTGCCGTTTTTTCGCGCGGCCTCGAGAAAGCTGGCGCTCGGCGTCATCGCCGTGGCGCTGGCCAGCGGCGGTCTGACCCATCAGCAGCGGGGATTCGCCAACCCCTGCGATCGAGAGAGTAGCTACTTTTGCCTGCGCGTGGTCGACGCCTCCGAGCAGGTACCCTTCGGCAGCGCGCGCGCCATGGTGCTGGATCACCTGGTGCACGGCATCAATCACGAATCCGAGCCCGGTATGCTGGTGGCGCCCTATGTGCACCTGATGCAGGAACTGGCCGACCGCCACTTCGCGGACCAGCCGCAGCGCGCACTGCATTACTTTTTTGCCGGCGGCGGCTCCTTCACCCAGCCGCGCGCGTTAACTGCCCTCGATCCGGACGCAAGCGTCACCGTGGCCGAAGTCGATCCCACGGTAACCGAGCTCGCGCAACAAAAAATGTACCTGTCGCTCGAGGATATCGAGGTCATTCACGGCGACGCGCGCACCACCCTGTTCCGGCAAAGCGACCGCCTTTACGACGTCATCGTCACCGACGCTTTCCACGACATCGCGATTCCCTCTCACCTGGTGACCCGGGAGTACATCGAGCTGGCGCGGTCGCGTTTACGACCCGGCGGGCTGTTTACCACCAATGTGGTGGACGCTTTTCCCAATCCGCGCATGGTCAAAAGCCTGCTGAAGACGCTGCGGCA
>CALJQI010000260.1 GCA_937980285.1 uncultured Gammaproteobacteria bacterium
ATCAACTGGCTCGCCAGCTAAGCTGTGCTCAGCAGGTAGAAGCTCGACAAAACGACAGCCAGAAACAAACTTGCCTGGTGTCGGTTTCCGCAGCAGCAGGAAGCCGAGTCACAGCGAAAGCAGAAACAGGCCCGCTGGCAGCATGAATTCCTCGAAAATACGAGCAGCACGGCTGGCCATCGATCAGAGGTTGCGTATCAGCCAGCGCACCAGGTCGGTCCATAGCCAGCTAATCTGCTTGCCGGTAGGCATGATGCCGGCGTGCGGCAGCTCCAGCGTAATCACCGGAATGCCGAGATGAATGCCGGCGTAGTTGCCCAGCGACCCCGGGTAGGTGCCCATCAGGTTCCTGTACAGGTTGCCGATTCGCCTGGGCGCGTTCTTGCGGCTGGGCGCATCGTAGTCGACCAGCGCATGGGGCGCGTGAACGGCGATGATCACGTCCGGCTTGAAACGCTTGATCTCCTGGTAGAGCCAGTTGGTTTCGGGTTCGCTTAGCGGGTAAGGACCTGGATAGCGGCGCGCGTTTTTCTTGGTCTTGTCCTGCCAGTAGGCCAGCGGCGCGCCTGGATCGCTCTCCGGGGTGATAAAATTTCGATTCAGGTCGACCTGGTTGGCATTCATGCGAATGTGTCGGCCGCGCAGCGCACCGTCGGGATTCATCAGCGGATTGATGCGCCAGTGAAACAGGCCGGAATGGTGTTTTTCCAGGGTGTGCATCCACTTGAATACGATGCTGATCGACGACAGTTCGTCGCCATGGGTGCCGCCGACCAGCAATACGCGGCCTTTCGGTTTACGCGGCTCCAGCGGTGGGTATTCCTTGATCAACAATGGAAATCCGTCGACCGAGCGATAGCCGCTGGGTTTCAGCTGAAGCCTGTTGCATTCGCTGAAGCTGACGCTGGCGAGCTTTCCGGATATCCTCTCGCAGGCGGATTTTACTTCATCCGCGGAGGCGGCCGCGACCTGCAGGAGCAGCAGGGTACATATCGAGATATGCGAGCTATTCATCGAGGGTTACGATTTTCAGCTTGTCGATGCTGTTGATGTCGCCGCTCGGGAAAGCGCGGTTGAGCAGGCGCAGAATGCTTTCGGCGTCATGGTCGATAGCGCTTTGTCGCGACAGTGAAGCGAAACTATGCGATTTTCGATCGACGATATGCAGGCGCGGCGCCTTGATGGCGTCTATCTGCGCCTGGTCAAGTCGGGTGAAACTGCGGTTAACCGCCAGAATTTTTTTCTCGGCGGCGGGGTATTTTTTTGTCGCCGCGGTACCCAGCAGCGTCAGCGCATGTGATTCCCGCAGCGGGATTGCGCTCAGCCGGGCCGGCTGCGCCTCGCCGCCCCGCGGTTTAACCCGGGTTTTCGCGCTAACGCCGTAGTCCGTTTTGCTGACCGCAAGATCGTCGTTTTCGGTTAGCCGCCTGAGCAGGTCCGGCATCGACTCGTCCTTTTTACGCTGAACCAGGCCGATCTGCAGTATCGCGCCGGAGTCCGGGTCGCGCGCGAAGAGGAAGTCCGGGTTGTTCCTGACTTTCCAGTCGTCCGGTAACTGCAGCGCAAAGCCGAGTTCGGGGTGAGCGAAACGGTTGTCGACGACGATACCCTGCTTCGGGCTGGGTCCCCATACCAGGCCGTCGATCATGCGGTGGTAGGTCGAGCGGTTATCGTCGCGGTAAGCCTGGCTGGAGAGTTTCCTGGCGGCGCGCACCACGGTCTTGAGCCGGTCGTCGTTACGCGGATGGGTGGAGAAAACGCCGTGATAGGTTTGCGCTTCGCGACCTTCTTTGCTGGCCAGGGCTTTCTCGTAAACCTCCTGGTCTTTGAGCACGCCGATGACCTCGAGCATGGTTTCCGGGTCGTAACCGCTGTTGTGCAGGTACTCGGCGCCGAGCCGATCGGCTTCGAGTTCATGCTCGCGGCCGTAGCCCCGCACCAGTCCGGTGCCGATCTGCTGGCTGATATCGCCGAGCGACTGCGCGCCGGTGGCGGCGGTGATGAGGACGCTGAGAATGCTCGATGCAGCCTGGCCGGATTGCTGGCGCACCGAGTGACGCGCGGTGACGTGGCCGATTTCATGTCCCAGCACACCGGCGAGCTCGGCCTCGGAATCGAGGTAAGCCATGATGCCGCGAGTGATATAGATGTAACCTCCCGGCAGCGCGAAAGCGTTGATCTCGGGAGAATCCAGCACGGTAAACTCGTAGTCGAGGTGCGAGCGATGACTTTTGGCGGCGAGTTGCTGGCCGATGCGGTCGACATATTGCTGCAGTCGAGGATCGTCGTAAATGCCGTACCTGGCGATAATGTCGTTGTGATACTGGCGGCCCTGCCTGATTTCCTCGGGCTCTGAAACAATCGCGAAATCGCGCTTGCCGGAAACCGGGTTGATGGCGCAGGCCTGCAGCGCGAGACTGATAGCCAGGATCAATGTTTTTAACAGCTTCATTGCTGAATTATTGGCCTAGCGAAAGCGATATTCAAGACAAAAAAAAGGGTGCCTGAGCACCCTTTTCGGAAACGCATGTTGTCTACTTGCCGTAACGCTGGCGGAACTTGTCGACCTGCTTGGCGGTTTGCAGAATGTGCTGCTTGCCGGTGTAAAAAGGATGCGACTGGCTCGAAATTTCCAGCTTCAGCAGCGGGTACTCGTTACCGTCTTCCCACTTGATGGTTTCGCGGGTGGGTACGGTGGACTTCGTCAGGATGGCGAACTCGGACGAGATATCCTGGAACACGACGTCTCTGTATTCGGGGTGGATTCCTTGTTTCATATCAGTGCTGCTTTCGGGTCTGGGACATAAAGGGCGCGAATTTTGACCTTTTAACGGCAAAAGTGCAAGTGTTTTTTAAGTGAAAGCCTGTCTTTTATATCGTTATTTAGAGCCTGAACTTAAAGTGTTTTGTTACCAAGATTTTATAAAACCTTGAACCTCTGTCGAGTCTTTATTTTATCCACAAAAACTGTGGATAACTCTGTGCACAAAGTTGATCGCAATGACGCAAAGCCTGTAAAACACTGGGCTTTGCTTAGATGTGTCATTTTTTAACCAACTTTAAATTAATTAAAAAAATCAATGACTTAAAAAATTATCAGGTTTGAGAGGAAATTTCTGATCGAAATTGCTTGACATTTTGAGCGGCAATTATTCAGTTGTGCATAATTTTATCGGCGCTATCGAAAATTGGCTTCTTTTTTGCTGCTTCGAGGCCCAGAAACAGTACCTGAAGGTCGTTTAAATGACTGAATCCAAGCTCCGTGGGCCTTATCCTGGCGCCGTCGAATTCGATTAAACCCTTGCTGCGCGCCGTTTCCAGCTGCGATAGCACCAGGTTGAGCGGCAAACCGGTATTTTCGTGAAACAGGCTTGTCTCGAAGCCCTGCCTGAGGCGCAGGGCGTTCAACATGAATTCGAAACCCAGGTCGGCATCTTCAAGCTCGGTTTCGCTGGCAATGCTGTTGCGCCCGGCCTGTTCGAGGTAGGCGCGCGGCTGGCGCTGGCGGACGCGGCGCAGCACCCGGTTTTCACCGGCGAGCGTGATCTTGCCATGCGCGCCGGCGCCAATGCCGAGGTAGTCGCCGAAATGCCAGTAATTCAGGTTGTGTTGCGATTCGCGCCCGTCACGGCACCAGGCCGAAACTTCGTATTGACTGTAGCCATGTCGTTGCAGCAATGCCTGGCAAAGGATCTGTTGTTCGGCGCATAAATCGTTATCCGGAAGATCGGCGGGTTGCTTGCTGTGGAACAGGGTATTGGGTTCGATGGTCAACTGGTAATGCGAAATATGCTCGGGTTGAAGATCGATTGCCTGCGCCAGGTCGGCCTCGGCCTGCGCCAGGCTTTGCCCGGGCAGGGCGAACATCAGGTCGAGGTTGATGTTGTCGAAGCCGGCGGCTCGGGCGCTGGCGACTGCCCGCAGCGCCTGCGCCGCGTCGTGCACCCGGCCAAGCTTCGTCAGCTGACCATCGTCGAAACTCTGTATCCCTATTGAAAGACGGTTGACACCGGCCGCGCGATAACCGGCATAGTTTTCCGCATCGGCGCTGCCGGGGTTGGACTCGAGCGTGATTTCGATAGCCGGGGCAAAGTTGAGCAGCGCGCGCAGGCCGGAAAACAGGCGCTCGATGGCAGCCGCGGAAAACAGCGACGGCGTGCCGCCGCCGATAAAGATCGAGTCGATGCCGCGGCCCCAGACTAGCGGCAAATCCTGCTCGAGGTCGTTGAGTAGCGCGTCGACATAGGCCTGCTCCGGGATCTCCGCTTCGGCCTGGTAGGAATTGAAATCGCAATAGGGGCATTTCTTTTCACACCAGGGCAGGTGGATGTAAAGTCCTAGCGGCGGATTGCTGTTAAACATTTTCCTCGCTGAGCCTGCGCTTGAGTTCCCTGAGCGCCTGGCCGCGATGGCTGAGACGATTCTTTTCATCGGCGCTGAGTTGCGCGCTGCTGCAGCCGAGCTCAGGCAGGTAGAAATAGGGGTCGTAACCGAAGCCGCCGGCGCCGGCCGGCTCGAGCTGGATCACGCCTTCCCAGCTGCCCTCGCAAATTATCGGTGACGGATCGGCGGCGTGGCGCATCAGCACGATTACCGCGCGATAGCGGGCGCCGCGTTGCTCGGGCGCAACCTGGCGCAGTTTTTCGACCAGCAGGGCGTTGTTGGCGGCATCGTCGGCGTGCGGCCCGGAAAAGCGCGCGCTGTAAACGCCGGGTGCGCCGTCGAGCGCGTCTACTTCGATACCTGAATCGTCGGCCAGGGCCGGCAGGCCTGTGTGGGCGGCCGCATGGCGCGCCTTGATGATCGCGTTTTCGACGAAGGTCGTGCCTGTTTCCGCGACCTCGGGGACGTCGAACTCGGACTGCGGGTGCAAATCGTAACCGAGATCGTCGAGAATACGCGCAAGCTCGCGAAGCTTGCCGGGGTTGCCCGATGCCAGCACCAGTCGCTTCATGTGCTCTTCTGTAAATCGAATATGCGGTTGATGCCACTGCGCGCCAGCGCCAGCATGTCGGTAAGCTCGCGGTCGGTGAAGGCTGCCGCCTCGGCGGTGCCCTGGACCTCGATGAAGCCGCCGTGGCTGTTCATGACGACGTTCATGTCGGTGTCGGCGGCCGAATCCTCGGCATAATCCAGATCGAGTACCGGCGTGCCCTGATAGATGCCAACCGAAATTGCGGCGACCTGGCAGTCGATCGGGTTCTGGCTCAGGCTTCCGGCTTCGATCAGACCCTGGATCGCGTCCGACAATGCCACCCAGGCGCCCGATATCGACGCCGTCCGGGTACCGCCGTCGGCCTGGATTACGTCGCAGTCGACGGTGATGGTGCGCTCTCCGAGTTTCGCGGTATCGATGCTGGCGCGCAGCGCGCGCCCGATCAGTCGCTGGATTTCCATCGTGCGACCGCCCTGGCGGCCGGCGCTGGCCTCGCGCCGCATGCGACTGCCGGTTGAGCGCGGCAGCATGCCGTATTCCGCGGTGACCCAACCGCTGCCCTTGCCGCGCAGAAAGCCGGGTACCGAGTTTTCAACTGAGGCGGTGCAGATGACGCGGGTATCGCCGCACTCGATCAACACCGAGCCGTCGGCATGCTTGATGTAATCGCGGGTGATATTAATCGATCTTAGTTCGTCCGCCGCTCGGGCACTGGGTCGCATCGGGCTGTCTCCGTAAAATGAGGCGCAATTATACGCACGCTGCCATATTCAGGTTAAGGGAAAATGCAAAATAGGCTATGATGCCAGCTGCATAACAAGAGATTTATATCGTGATACGAAGCATGACCGCCTTTGCGCGGGTACAGGAGAGCAACGAAGCCGGATCGATTATCTGGGAACTGCGATCGGTCAATCACCGATACCTTGAACCCGGTATCAAGCTGCCTGATGATTTCCGGCAGCTTGAGCCGGAGGTGCGCAAGCTGCTGGCGAAGTATCTGACGCGCGGCAAAGTCGATCTCGGGCTGCGTTACAAGCTGGAGCAGGTGCAGCAGGGCGGGATCAACCTGAACCAGGAGCTGGTGAGAAACCTGCGCGAGGTCGAGCAACAGGTATTGAACATCGTGCACGAGGGCAGCAAGCTGTCGGTGGCCGATATCCTCGGCTGGCCGGGTGTAATTACCGATGTCGAGCGGGATTTTGCGGCGCTTAACAAGCTGGCCCTGTCGAGTCTCGAAAGCGCGCTCCGTCAGCTGCAGCAGGGACGGGAAACCGAAGGCAAGGCGCTGGACGAAATGATTCGCGGCCGCTGCGCAAAAATCGCTGAAATCGTAACCGAGCTGCGCACTCATCGGCCGGCGATGATGACTGCGCTGCGCGAGAAATGGGAAGCCAGCCTGGACGAAAAACTGAAGCAGTGGCGTGAAACGGCGAGTGAAAACCGGCTCGAACAGGAGCTGGTGATGCTGGCGCAAAAACTCGATGTCGCCGAGGAACTCGACCGGCTCGACACTCATGTCGCCGAGGTTCTCAACGTGCTTGATCGCGACGAAGCGGTTGGGCGCAGGCTCGATTTCCTGATGCAGGAACTCAATCGCGAAGCCAATACGCTGGGATCAAAATCGCATGATAGCCTGACCACGCAGAACGCGGTCGATCTGAAGGTGTTGATCGAGCAGATGCGTGAGCAGGTGCAAAACATCGAGTAGCCGGGTTTCCAGCTAATGCGACTCAATATTTCAACATTCAGCGTGATGTTGTTAAGCGCGTTCGCGCTGTTGATGTTTTTGCTGTGGAGCCTGTCGTTGATGGTGCTGGTCGATCGCCAGAACCAGCAAAACGCCGCCAGCTATCGGCAAAACCTGCATGGACAGATTTTACAGCTGCAGCAAAAACAGCAACTGTGGCTGCAATCTCAACATTACCTGCTCAATACCCTGGTCGAGTCACCGGGCGGGGATTCGAAGTTCCAGAGTTTTCTTTGGGATTATTACCAGCGCAACCCAAGTATCTGGGCGGTCAACCTGATCGAGTTCGATCCGGACGGCAACCCGGTTTCCAGGTCCAGCAAACCGGGCTGCAGGCAACCCGGGCAATTGCATCGCAGCAATTTCGACGATTACCTTGTGCCGGTAATTACCAGTTGCCGCATCGACGACAAGGCCTTGCTCGAAATTGCCGGCCCCGTGACGACCGAAGGTAACGCCCGGGTGCTTTTGTTGAGCATGGATTATTTCGATTTTCTCAGCGAGTTTTCCGCGCTCTCGGGGCGCAGGCTGCAACGTGCGGCCGATTTCGAAGGTGGCGTGCAATATCACGAGTTTGGCCTCAATGACGGCGATCTCGTCCGGGTTGTTCTGCCGATAGGGGAAACCTCATCGGTTTTCGGCGAGATACATCTAGGCGTAAAACCAATGTCGTTCTGGGAGCTGTTCGAGCTTCAGTCGGTGATCGTGTTGACGGTGCTGGTGGCGGCCGTGGTGCTGGTGCTGTTGCTGCTGCATTTCAACCTGATTCGGCCGTTGCTCGATCTGGCCGAGAAAATGCAATTCGCGGCCAACAGCCAGCAACAATCCGCTGGCGAGGGCCGCGCCGAGGTCAGGCCCGGGCTGCAGGTGATGCAGGATGCCTTCCATGTGCTGCAGAAAATGGCCAAACGTGACCCGGTCACAGGGCTCAACAACCGCGTTATCTTCGAGGATCGCCTGCTGCAGGCGATACGCGAAGGCAAGCGCAGCGGTCGCCGTTACGCGCTGGTATTGATCGATGTTCAGGGTCTCGATAGCTTTGCCTGGCAGCGCGGCCAGTACATCGTCGACGCCTTGCTGCGGCAGGTGGCCGATGGGTTGCGCGAGTCGCTGCGCGAGAGCGATCACGTCGCTCGCTTCGAGAGAAACCTGTTCGCATTGCTGCTTGAAGTGCAGCAGCGCGATCAGCTCAATACCCTGGTGGAAAAGATTTACCTGTCGGTGGTGAGGCCTTACCAGGTTTTCGGGCGCGAATTCGAGCTAAACGCTTTTTTTGGTGTCGCTCTTTATCCCGAGCATGCGGCGGACGCCGATGTGCTGTATCAGCATGCCAGCGACGCCGTGGTGAAGGCCGAGCACAGTGAGTGGCCGATCCAGTATTTCCGCGATGCCGATGATGTCACCGACACTACGGGATTCTCCATGATCCAGTCGCTGCGGAGTGCGATCGATAACGAAGAACTGAAGCTAATGTATCAACCGGTGGTGGATCTGAAAAGCTACCAGACGGTATACCTGGAAGCCTTGTTGCGCTGGAGAGATCCGGACAAGCATGACCTTCCGATCGAACAAACCATCCGCCTGGCGGAACAGAATCACTTGATCAAGCCCCTGACCAACTGGATCTTCGAGACCGCCTGCCGGTTTGTCAGCGAGTCGGGGATCGAGGGCCTGGCCGTCGGCATTAACCTGTCGATGATCGACCTGCACGACCGCCGACTACCCGAGCGCATCGAAACCCAGCTTCGTCGCTACCAGGTCAGGCCGTCGCAAATCGTCATCGAGATCACCGAGGGGCAGATCATGCAGGATCCGAAAGAGGTGATCGAGGTGCTCGCGCATCTCGGCGTGATGGGCCTGTCGCTGTCGATAGACGATTTCGGCACCGGCCAGGCGTCGTTGACCTATCTGAAGGAACTGCCGGTGGAAAAGCTGAAAATCGACCAATCCTTCGTGCGCGATATGGCCACCAATCCAGACGACCAGCTCATCGTCAGGGCGACCATCGAGCTTGCGCATACGCTGGATCTGAAAGTGGTCGCCGAGGGGGTTGAAACGCTGGTTGCCTGCGACCTGCTGTCGGAGATGGACTGCGACCACGTGCAGGGTTATTACATCAGTCACCCGCTGGAGGCGAAGCAGGTCGCTACCTGGTTCGAGACTTCGGTTAAACCAGACCTCGTTCGGAAAGGCAGGTAACGCCGTCGCCGAC
>CALJQI010000261.1 GCA_937980285.1 uncultured Gammaproteobacteria bacterium
CTTTTTCTCCAGCCATGTCAGCACCGCCGACGGCGGCGAATGCTCGGCCACGGCGATACGCGCGATTATCAAGAAATTCGTCGCCGCCGAAAAACCGGAGAAACCGCTGAGCGATAACAAGATTGCAAATTTATTGGGCGATCAGGGAATTAACGTTGCCAGGAGAACCGTTGCCAAATACAGGGAAGCGTTAAATATTCCGCCGTCCAATGAGCGTAAACGTCTCTTCTGAGACATTAACGATTCGCAGCGATGCGAATCACACAGCCCAGGAGGTTACAAATGCAAGTCAGTTTAAGTGGCCATCACGTAGAAATCACTGAATCCTTGCGCAACTACGTCAACGAAAAAATCGAGAAGCTGGACCGGCACTTCGATCAGGCGCTGGATATCCATATCGTTTTAACCGTGGAGAAGCTGCGCCATAAAGCGGAAGCAACGCTGCACGTCAGCGGCAGCAACCTGCATGCCGACGATGTTCAGGCGGATATGTATGCCGCCATCGATGGCCTCGTCGATAAACTTGATCGCCAGGGGAAAAAACACAAGGAAAAAGTGAAGAACCACCGCCACAAAGGCACGGTCCCCGAACTGGCCTGAAAAATCGGGGGGAGTTCGACTCCCCCTTTTTTTGGCAAATATTATCCCCGCGTTAATAAAACGAGATTCATTGCACTTGCATAGTCGTACATTTTGACTAAGATTCGCGCATCGCTCGGGCAACCTGCATTCAATTTCCAGAAAATGACCGTATCAGCTCTCCTGTCGCCACAAACAATATTTCTTGATACCGAAATCTCGAGCAAAAAAAAGCTTCTGCAATTGATTGCCAACATCGTCGCCGATCGGACCCAGTTATCGGAATCCTCGATTTACAGCAACCTGCTGAGCCGCGAACGCCTGGGTAGTACCGGGCTTGGGCAGGGATTCGCAGTGCCTCATGCCAGACTCAACGACCTCGACAAGACCATGGCCTGTTTTTTCCGGCTCAAGGAAGCGGTCAATTTCGAGGCTCCCGACAACCGGCCGGTGGACCTGGTGTTTACCATTATCATCCCCGAGGAAGCCACCGAGGAGCATCTGCTGATTCTGTCGTCACTGGCCAGCATATTCTCCAGGGAAGAAATCTGCGACGCGATTCGCAACGCCGCCAACAAGGATGAGATCGCGCAAATCATCCAGTCGGCCGAGCAATGACACCCGCGTTAACCATTCGCGAATTTCTAAACCAGTATCAGCAGAAACTAAAACTAAGCTTCACTTCCCGTCAAATCGGTCTCGATCGCGAAATCAAGCTGTCGCGCCAGGCGGCCGATACTTTCGACGCGGCCGACTATTTTAACGTCATTCGCACCTCGAGTATCGCCGTCGTCGGCTACCAGGAGTCGCGTTACATCGGGCGCCTCGACGCCGACGCCCAGGCCGCGCTATTTAACACGCTGTTCCGCGGACCGGTGTGCGCGATTATCTGCAGCCTGGGCAACCTGTTGCCGGAGGCCATGATTCGACTCTGCGAGCAACGCGAAATCCCGGTACTGCAGTCGGCGCTGAGCGACTCCGAATTGCTCGACAATACGCGCTACCTGCTGTCGCGCGCGCTCGCCGAACACACCAACGAACACGGAGTTTACCTCGAGGTCTACAGCCTGGGCGTGTTCATCACCGGTAAAACCGCGGTCGGAAAAAGCGAACTCGCGCTGGCGTTGATTTCCAGGGGGCATCGCCTGATCGCCGACGATATCACGCGATTCACGCGCATCGCACCCGACGTCGTCGAAGGCCAGAGCCCGCAGATGCTGAGCGACTTTCTCGAGGTGCGCGGCCTCGGCGTGGTCAATATTCGCGCGATGTTCGGCGCCAACGCGCTAAAAAAGAACATGCCGCTGAGCCTGATTATCAACATGGTCGAACTCGATCGGCACAATAGCACCGAATTCGACCGTCTCGGGCACATTACCACGACGCGAGACATTCTCGGCCTGGAGTTTCCCGAGGTTACCCTGCCGGTGGCCCATGGCCGCAACCTGGCGGTACTGGTCGAAGCAGCGGCGCGCAACCACCTGCTGCAGGTCAGCGGATATAACTCGGCGCAGGATTTCATCCAGCGTCAAAAGCAGGCGATAGCAAAGGATGAAAAAACTGCCAATTAACTCGACAGCAAGGGGGTCGGCGTGAAACTGGTCATCGTAAGCGGACTGTCCGGCTCGGGCAAAACCGTAGCCTTGCGAACGCTGGAAGACGCGGGTTATTACTGTATCGACAATTTGCCGCTGGGCATGTTGCCGGAACTGGTCGACAGCATGATCAACGCAACGCCGGAGCCCTACGACCTGGTGGCGATCGCCATCGACGCCAGGAGCGGTGTCGACAGCTCCGCTCGCTTCGATGAAATCATGCGCCATATTTCCAGCCATCCGCTGCAGTTGAACATACTGTTTCTGACCTGCGACACTTCGCGCCTGTTGAAACGTTTCAGCGAAACCCGGCGCAAGCACCCGCTATCCCGCGAGGGCCTGCCGCTGGCGGACGCGATTCAACAGGAAAAGAAACTGCTGGAGGATATCCACGCCAACGCGGATCACGCCATCGACAGCTCCGATCTGAACGTGCACGAGTTGCGGCAAATGATTATCGACCGCCTGCTGTCGCAATCGGCTTCTGAAATGGGCATCCTGATTCAATCTTTCGGTTTCAAGAACGGCGTACCCACCGATACCGATTTCGTTTTCGACGTGCGCTGCCTGCCGAATCCGCACTGGGAAAAGGATCTCAGACCGCTGACGGGCTGCGATCGCGCGGTAATCAAGTATCTGCAAAGCTATGACGAGGTCGAACAGATGTTCACATCGATTTCTCGCTTCCTGGTCGACTGGATCCCGGCCTTCGAAAAGGAGAATCGCAGCTATATGACGGTATCGATCGGCTGCACCGGGGGCAAGCACCGATCGGTTTATCTGACCGAACGCATTGCCGCCGAAATCGGAAAGCAGCGCGATAACGTCGCCATTCGGCACCGGGATATGACATGAGCGTCGGCATACTGCTGGTAACCCACGAAAACATCGGCGCCGGGCTGGTCGCCGTCAGCGAAGCCATTTTCAAACAGGCAATGCCGGGGCTGAACCTGGTATCGATCCCTTCCGACCTCGAGCCGGACGACCTTGGCAGGTACGCCGACCAGATTCGCGACGCCATGCTGCAAGGCGACCGGGGCGATGGCCTACTGGTGTTAACCGACGTCTTCGGCGCAACACCAGACAACCTGGCGCGGCATTTCAGCCTTCAATGCAACGCCCGGGTGGTGAGCGGGATAAACTTGCCGATGCTGCTGCGTGTATTAAACTACGCTCAACAATCACTCGAGGAACTCTGCCAGACGGCGTTGAACGGCGGTCGCGATGGAGTTCGACAGGACAGGGAATGATCTCTGAAAACATCACCATAATAAACAAGCTCGGCTTGCACGCGCGCGCGGCGTCAAAACTGGTCAACTGCGCCAGCCAGTTCGAAAGCGATGTTTTTATCAGCCGCGGTGAAAATCGCGTCAATGCCAAGAGCATCATGGGCGTGATGATGCTGGCCGCCAGCAAGGGCGTCGAGCTCGGGCTCGAAATCGACGGCAACGACGAACAGGACTGTCACCAGGCCCTGGTCGACCTGATTAACGATCGTTTCGGCGAAAACGAGTAACCGGGGTTGTGGTAGAAGAAGATATCGAGCAACTGCGCCAGGACATCTCGGTCGCGCTGGAAGCCGATGACAGCGTAGAAATATCGAAAATCCTGAGCGGCGTCAGCGTCGCGGAAACGGCCCTGCTGCTGGATTCGCTGCCGCCACAGCAGCGCGACGCGATCTGGCCGCTGATCGAACCCGCCGACATGGGTGAAGTCCTGCTCGAAACCCAGGACGAGGTCAGCGATGCAAAACTGATGCAGCTCGAGCCCGAGCAGGTCGCGGCCATCGTCGAGAATATGCCCGATGTCGACGATCAGGCCGACATCATCCTCGCGCTGCCGACCGACAAACTGGTCAAAACCCTGCAAACGCTGAACGAGCAGACGCGCGAAATGCTCGAGTCGGTGCTGTCCTATCCCGAGGATACCGCCGGCGGCCTGATGAACATCGACCATGTCACGGTACGCGCGGATGTAACGCTGGATGTGGTGCTGCGCTACCTGCGAATTCGCGGCGAGTTGCCCGACCTGACCGACCAGCTATTCGTTACCGACCGTCACAATCACTATCTCGGCGCGCTCTACCTGGCCGACTTGCTGACCAATGATCCCGAGGTCGAAGTCAGCCGCATCATGCGCGCGGATATCGACGCCATGCACGCGCACATGTCGGAAGCCGAGGTCGCGCGCGAGTTCGAGGTCGACGATCTGATCAGCGCCCCGGTAGTCAACGAGGAACACAAGCTGATCGGCCGTATCACCGTCGACGACGTGGTCGACGTTATCCGCGACGAAGGCGACCATTCGATAATGGGCAAGGCCGGCCTGTCGGAAGAGGAAGACATGTTTTCCCCGGTACTGGTTACCTCGCGCCGCCGCGGTATCTGGCTCGGCATCAACCTGTTGACCGCTTTCCTGGCGGCCTGGGTAATCGGGATTTTCGAAGACATTCTCGACCAGGTGGTTGCGCTCGCGATTCTGATCACCATCGTGCCGAGCATGGGAGGAATCGCGGGATCCCAGACCCTGACGATCGCGATTCGCGGGTTGGCGCTGGGCCAGTTGGGCACGTCCAACTATCGCTCGCTGATAAAAAAGGAAATATCGGTTGGACTGTTCAACGGCCTGATATGGGCGCTGGTCGTGGCGACCCTGTCGATCATCTGGTTCGGCAACTTCAGCATCGGCCTGGTGATTGCTTTCGCGCTGATCGTCAACCTGGTTGCGGGGGCGCTGGCGGGGGCGGTGATTCCGGTGATTCTGCGCCAGCTCGGAATCGATCCCGCGATCGCGGGCGGCGTCGTGCTGACCACGGTAACCGACGTCGTCGGCATCATCGCCTTTCTCGGTCTGGCGACCCTGGTTTTGGGGCGTTAATCCGCGCCAACCGGCAGCATTCGGATCAGTGGGCCAGGAACTGGCGCACGACTTCCTGGGTTTGCCCCGCGGCCTCGAGGCCGATCTGGTGTAGTTCCGCGATGTCGATACCGACCAGCCGCAGCGCGTCCTGGTCCATCTCGAGCAGGTAACAGCTGCCGGTGCTGCCGGCGCGATTGGTGTTGACCCAGCAATCCGCAATGTGAATCGCGCAGGCGGCGTTAGCGAATTCTGCGGCGCCGGCCGGGTTGTGATGCGTCGCCACCGGTTCCCAGATCGATTGCGGCAATTTCCAGGATTCGAGCAGGCGCGCACCGACCTCGGTGTGCGAGTAACCGAGCAGATTGCGTTCCAGCTGGAATATGGAGCAGGCGGTCGCTTCGCGCTCGAGCAGAAGCTGGTGCGTCAGGCCGGGCAACTTGAGGTACATCACCAGGCGGCCGATATCGTGCAGCAAGCCGGGGATATAAAAGCTGTCCGCGTTTGCGATACGCGCCTGTTTGCCCAGCGATTGGGCCATGATGCCGACGGCAACGCTATGCTCCCAGAAAGTCGACATGTTGACCAGTTCGTCCGGTATGCCTTCGAAGGCCCTCACCACCGAGGTGACCAGCACCAGCTCTCGAATCTGCCGCAGACCAATCACGCTGACCGCGCGCTCGACGGTTTCTATCGTGGTCGGGAAACTGTAAAACACGCTGTTGGCCATGCGCAGCATGCGCGCGCATAAATCCGGGTCGCTGCGCAACAGTTCGGCGATCTTGCCGGTGGTCGAACCGGGATCGACGATCGCCTCCTCCAGCCGGTAATAAATATCCGGCAGGCTGACCAGCTTGTCGACCTCCGCAATCAGAGTTTCGAGGCCGTGAAGGCCCTGGGCGGTAGAAATTTCTAATGGATTGACGCTGGCCATGGCCTGAGCATAGGTTAATGTCGCGGGAACACAATGATGTCATCGGCCCGCGGCTGGATATCTTTAGTAAAATATTCTCGCAAACGGTTGTAGCGCCATCGAAAGGCCAACTATGTCCCCGCTAAATCTCGGCGCTAGCCGTCGAGGGCGCTGGCAGGACGAAATTCAGGCAGCGGGCGAGGTTGCGCCGCCGCAGGATTTCGTCGAGATACGCGGCCTAGCCCCATAGCAGGGCCGCGCCGTAGACGCCGCTGGCGTCGCCGCGCTCTGCTTTCAGAATCGGGGTGGCGACGAAATCGGAAAAGACGTAGGACGCCAGCAGTTCCGGAACGTGATCGTATATCGAGTCGATATTCGACATGCCCCCGCCGAGCACGATCGCGTGCGGGTCGAGAATGTTGATCAGATGGGCAAGCGCGCGCGCCATCTGATCGTGGTAAAGCCTCATCATCGCATCGCAGGCGTCGTCTCCGGCGGCGGCGCCGGCAACGATTTCGTGACTGCTGCGGGATTCACCGAAACGAAGTTCGAAACTGGACGCGAGCCCGGGCCCGGACAGAAAAGTTTCGATACAGGCGTTTTTGCCGCAGTAACAGGCCGGCGAGCCATCGATGCTGCGATGCCATGGCAAGGGGTTATGCCCCCACTCGCCGCTGATCGCGTGCGGGCCGTTGAGCAACTTGCCGTCCACCACCAGGCCGCCGCCGGTACCGGTGCCGATGATGACGCCAAAGACGACCGGGTAATCCCGCCCCGCTCCGCCGAGCGCCTCCGACAGGGCGAAGCAATTGGCATCGTTCTCGATGCGGACTTCGCGCGCCAGCCTGCTTTCGAGGTCGTCGCGAAACGGGCGTCCGTTCATACAGACCGTATTGGAGTTGCGCAACAGGCCGGATCCTGGAGAAATAGCGCCGGGGATGCCGACACCCACGCTGGCGCGTTGGCCGACCTCGGCTTCGGCCTGTCGCACCAGTTCGACGATCATGGCCAGAATTGCGTCGTAATCCTGCGCCGGCGTGGAGACGCGTTGCCGGTATACCGGCTCTCCGCGGGAGTCCATAACCAGCACCTCTGTTTTGGTGCCGCCAAGATCGATTCCAAGTCTATATTCCATCGCCCATCCTCCGCCGGCGTTCCCGCCCGGCAAGCCAATACAATTTTTTTATGAACTTTTTCACAAAATAATAGTTTTTTATCCGCCTGTTTACGAGGCAAGTGAAATCAAAGAGCTAGAAACCTTTGCTGACGCCATTTCTAGCCCGATTTTCCGACTTATCCACAGGATATGCCCGCTGTCTCCACAGATCAGTACACAACATAATGTACTTGACCTTGGGCCAAAACACATTATATTGTGTATTAGGTTAATTATTCACCTTTATAGAATAAATAAAACTGGCTGGTTAATTCCAATCCATAAATAGACCAAATACTTGAGTCCGATAGTTACAAATCACTTTAACTATCGTCGGGGAAGAAATAGCCGGGAGTCAACAGAAGCGGATCTCATCCGAATATACACATTGAAACTACGGATCGGGCTATTTAAATGCAAAATATCGAATCACCCTTAACCGATACAGCCGTCGCACCCGTCGAAGCGGTGCCTGCGGTTGCTACCGACAATAGCGCTACACTCAGCAGTAACTACAACGTCGTTCGTCGTAACGGCAAGTTGACCAGCTTCGACAAGAACAAGATCGCTATCGCGATGACCAAGGCCTTCCTCGCGGTCGAGGGCGGGCAGGCCGCGGCTTCGACGCGGGTACATGAAACGGTCGAGCATTTGACCGATCTCGTGGTCGCGACCCTGACGCGACGTCAGCCCGACGGCGGCACCTTCCACATCGAGGACATCCAGGACCAGGTCGAGCTGGCGTTGATGCGTAACGGCGAGCAGAAAATCGCGCGCGCCTACGTTTTGTATCGCGAGGAACGCGCCACCGCGCGCGCGCAACATATCCCGCATCCGGACAACAAGCCGGAAGACGAGGAAATGATCGAGCTCACCGTCAAGCTCGACGACGGCAGCATCGCGCCGCTCGATACCGCGCGCCTGCAAACCATCATCGACGAAGCCTGCAACGGTCTCGACAGCGTCAGCGCCGAGCGCGTCTATAACGAAACCATCAAGAACCTGTTCGACGGCGTCGCGCTCAAGGACGTCAGCCCGACGGTAGTGATGAGCGCCCGCGGCCTGATCGACAGCGAACCGGAGTATTCAAACGTCGCCGCGCGCCTGTTGCTCGACGAGTTGCGTACCGAGTCCCTGAGCTTCATCAGCGATGGCGCACCCAACGCCACTTTCGGCGAAATGGCCGAGCGTTACTGCGGATACTTCGGTAATTACGTCAAGAAAGCGACCGAACTCGAGCTGCTCGACAAGGAGTTACTCAAGTTCGATCTGGAGTACCTCGGCAACGCGCTGAAACCGGAGCGCGACCACCAGTTTACCTATCTCGGGCTGCAAACCCTGTACGACCGCTACTTTATTCACCATCACGATACCCGCTTCGAGCTGCCACAGGCGTTCTTCATGCGCGTGGCGATGGGGCTGGCGATCAACGAAGTGCAGCGCGAAGCGCGCGCGGTCGAATTTTACAACCTGCTGTCGTCTTTCGACTTCATGAGCAGCACCCCTACCCTGTTCAATTCCGGCACGCTGCGCCCGCAGCTGTCGAGCTGCTACCTGACCACGGTGCCGGACGATCTCGACGGTATTTTCAGCGCGATAAAGGACGACGCCATGCTGTCCAAGTTCGCCGGCGGCCTCGGTAACGACTGGACGCGGGTGCGCGGCATGGGCTCGCACATCAAGGGCACCAACGGCAAGTCACAAGGCGTGGTGCCTTTCCTCAAGGTCGCCAACGATACCGCGGTCGCGGTCAACCAGGGCGGCAAGCGCAAGGGCGCGATGTGCGCCTATCTCGAAACCTGGCACCTGGACATCGAGGATTTCCTCGACCTGCGCAAAAACACCGGCGAGGAGCGCCGCCGCACGCACGACATGAACACCGCCAACTGGATTCCCGACCTGTTCATGAAACGCGTCGCCGAGGAAGGCCAGTGGACATTGTTCTCGCCCTGCGAAGTGCCGGAGCTGCACGATCTCTACGGTCCCGAATTCGAAGCTGCCTACCTGGCCTACGAGGAAAAGGCCGACCGTGGCGAAATCAAGAACTTCCGCCGCATGAAAGCCATCGACCTGTGGCGCAAGATGCTCGGCATGCTGTTCGAGACCGGGCATCCGTGGATGACGTTCAAGGATCCCTGCAATATTCGTTCGCCG
>CALJQI010000262.1 GCA_937980285.1 uncultured Gammaproteobacteria bacterium
CGCACTGCAGGCGTTATTCATCAATCCCAACCTGGTGCCCGCACGGGTCTTCATGGCGCGTCTGTTTATCGAACTCGAGCAGTATGCCGACGCCAGGCACGAGGCCGGGCTGGCGCTGCAGGTCAACCCGACTTCGCTACCGGCCCTGACCATGCTCGGCGTGATCGATCATCTCGAGCGTAACCCGGCGGAGTTTACCGCGATTGAAGAAAAGGTGATGAACCTGAATCCGCGTTATGCCGAATTTTTCACCACGCTGGCTGACCTATCGGCTCAAAACAGGCTCTACCGGGATGCCGCAAACTTTGCCCGACGCGCGGTGCAAATGGATGCGCAGTCATGGCGAGGTTATGGACTGCTGGGTATGAACCAGCTGAGGCTGGGGCAGATCGAGGCCGGACGGGCCAACCTGGAACGCTCCTTCGCGGGCGATCCCTACAACGTCTGGATAAAAAACACGCTACAGCTTGCGGATACCTTCAAAGACTACGTGCAGACCGAGCGGGGTAGATTCCGCGTGGTTCTGCATGACCGCGATGACGCGCTGCTCGGCGAGTATATTCACGAACTCGCGGCGCAGGCTTACCAGCACCTCAACACACGTTACCGGCACGAGCCCGGCGAGCTGATTCGCATCGAACTGTACCCGGATCATGCCGATTTCTCGGTACGCTCGGTAGGCCTCGCCGGCGTCGGGTTGCTCGGCGTTTGCTTCGGGCCGGTGGTAGCGATGGACTCGCCCGCGGCGCGCGAACGCGGCGCTTTCAACTGGGGCTCCACGCTATGGCACGAACTCGCCCATGTGTTTCACCTGTCGATGACCGCAAATCGCGTGCCACGCTGGTTCTCCGAAGGGCTCGCGGTTTACGAAGAACGTATTGCCCGCCCGGGCTGGGGCGGCGATGTCACCCCGGATTTTCTACTCGCCTATCTCGAAGGCCGGTTACTGCCGGTCAGTCAGTTAAACAATGGATTTGTTCGACCCACCTACCCGGAGCAGGTAATCCATTCCTATTTCCAGGCCTCCCTGGTGTTCGAATTCATCGAGCAGCGCTGGGGTTTCGACGTGATCAGGGCAAGTCTGAACGCCTACCGCGACAGTAAAAATCCCGATAGCGTGTTATTGCAGCAGCTGCAGCTGGACAGCGACGCGCTCGACGAGGCCTTCGATGACTATCTGCAAACCCGTTACGCAACCGCGCTCAAGGCATTGAGCAAAGACATAGAATCCGGCCAGCAAGCCGAGCCCGCGACACCGTCGGACCAGGTGACCGTCGAAACCGCACTACCCGACAAGTATTTTGATCAGCTCAAACTGGGGCAATTGCTCTATGAACAGGGCAACCTGAAACTGGCCGAGCTGTTTCTGCAAAAAGCGCAGCAACTGTTCCCCGGATACGCGGGTGACGATAGCAGCTACTGGCTACTGGCCTCCCTCTATCTGCAACAGGAGAGGTACCTGCTGGCGGAAGCGCAGCTGGAACAATTGATTGCGATTAACGCCGAACATTATCCGGCGCAGCTCGAGCTCGCGAAATTACGTGCGCAGCGCGGCGATAAGGCCGCAGCTGCAGAGGCGCTGGATGGCGCGGTCTACATCTACCCCTATGATCCCGCACTGTACCAGGACCTGGCCGGCTACCAGGCCGCACTGGATAACTGGGAGCGGGTTGCGCGTGCGCGTCGCGCCCTGCTGGCACTCGACCCGGTGGACAAGGCCGAAGCGCACTACCAGCTGGCCTATGCCTATGAACGCACAGGCGATCGATCTTCCGCACGCGAGCAGATACTATATGCACTCGAGATCGCGCCCAATTTTTACCGTGCGCAGGAATTGCTGCTCTCGTTACGGGCAACGACGCCCACCGGGACGGAGCCGCAGTAGCCGATGCGACAGATCGTTCGTATCGGCCGGCAAGCGAACCTGGCGCGTCCTCAACGGCACAAGAGGTCCACCGATGGATAAGAACACAGAACCGACAGAATCCCTGCAGGCCACTGACGATATCGAACTCGCCGCAGATTTGATCGATCGCTACGCACGGCTGCGCGGCGAACTGGGCAAACTGATCGTTGGCCAGGACGCCGTGATCGAGCAAGTCATGCTGACCATCCTCGCCGGCGGCAACAGTCTCATCGTCGGCGTGCCCGGCCTCGCCAAAACGCTGTTGATTCACTCCATCGCCCAGGTGCTGGATCTCGGGTTTTCACGCATCCAGTTCACGCCGGACCTGATGCCGTCCGATATCACCGGCACCGACCTGGTGCAGGAAAACCCGGACACCGGCAGACGCGAGCTCAACTTCCTGCCCGGTCCCATTTTCGCCAATATCGTACTCGCCGACGAGATCAACCGCACGCCGCCGAAGACGCAATCCGCGTTGCTCGAAGCGATGCAGGAACACCGCGTCACCGTGCAGGGCAAGACCTACCAGCTGGAAGAACCGTTTTTCGTATTCGCCACGCAAAACCCTATCGAACTCGAGGGCACTTACCCGTTGCCCGAGGCCCAGCTGGATCGCTTCATGTTCGAAATTATCATCGACTACCTGTCCGCCGAGGATGAGCTCGACGTGGTGCGCCAGACGACCTCGCTGCGCGAAATCGCGTTCGAATACGCCATGAGCGGTGAGGAGATTCGCGCTTTTCAGAAACTGGTGCGCCGGGTGCCGGTATCGAAACCGGTCTCGCAATACGCGCTCGACCTGGTGCGCTGCAGCCGCCCGGGCAGCGACGACGCGCTCGATTTCGTGCGCGACTGGGTCGACTACGGCGCCAGCACTCGCGCCGCGCAATACCTGGTGCTCGGCGGCAAGGCGCGCGCGCTGATCAATGGGCGCTACCACGTCGATTTCGACGATATCGTACAACTCGCCAAACCGGTGCTCAGGCATCGGGTGTTGCGCAACTTTCACGCCGAATCGGAAAAAGTAACTTCCGACGAACTCATCGATCGCCTGCTCGACGCGGTGCCGTTACCCGGCTCGGGCATGTAGCGGGCGGCAGCATGCTGAGAAACAGGCAGGCACAGGACCAGGTACCCGGACAGCGCTTCATCGACCCGGACGTACTGACCCGTATCGATAACCTGGAACTGGTTGCGCGCGGCGTGGTAGATGGCTTCATCAGTGGACTGCATCGTTCACCGATGCTTGGCATGTCGGTGGATTTTGCCGAACATCGCGCCTACATGCCCGGCGACGACGTGCGCCGCATCGACTGGCGCCTGTTCGCACGCACCGACCGCCTCTACGTCAAGGAATTCGAAGCCGAT
>CALJQI010000263.1 GCA_937980285.1 uncultured Gammaproteobacteria bacterium
TCTATCTGGCGCGCGGTAATCCTGCCGCGCTCGACGGCCTTAAGGCCGAATTCGCCAAAGCTGACCTTGCTGCCGGTCGTCGCCAGGCCGCGGTTGCGTCCCTTGAACTGCTTGCGAAATTTTGTTCTTTTAGGCTGTAACATGACTGATTTCTCTTACTTTGACGCCGGCTTGGCGCCCGAGTCCTTAGTTTCGAGGTCGAAAACTTCGCCCTTGTAAATCCACACCTTGACGCCGAGAATGCCGTAGGTGGTCAGCGCTTCGGCGAACCCGTAATCGACATCGGCACGCAGCGTGTGCAGCGGTACGCGGCCTTCGCGATACCACTCGTTACGCGCGATTTCAGCGCCGTTCAAACGGCCCGAAACGTTGATCTTGATGCCTTCGGCACCGATACGCATGGCGTTGGTTACCGAGCGACGCATGGCGCGGCGGAACATTACGCGACGCTCCAGCTGTGAAGCAATGCCTTCGGCCACCAGTTGCGCGTCGAGTTCCGGCTTGCGGATCTCTTCGATGTTGATCTTGACGTTATTGATGTGCACCGACACCAGCGCCGCGACTTCGATACGCAGCCTTTCGATGTCTTCGCCCTTCTTACCGATAATAATGCCCGGACGCGCGGTATGGATGGTGACCGCGATCGACTTTGCCGGACGCGAAATCTGGATGCGGCTAACCGCCGCCTGCGCCAGTTTTTTCTTCAGGAATTCGCGGATTTTCATATCTTCATCGAGAAAATCTGCAAAATTCGCGCTATCCGCGTACCACTTCGAGGTCCAGTCGGTGGCAATACCGAGACGGAAACCTGTAGGATGAACTTTTTGTCCCATGCTTGCCTCTTTAACTATCCGCGACGGTCACGGTAATGTGACTGGTGCGTTTCAAAATTCGGTTGCCACGACCCTTGGCGCGCGCGCGCATGCGCTTCATCACCGGGCCCTGATCCACGTAAATCGACGAAACCTTGAGCTCGTCGATATCGGCGCCGTCATTGTGCTCGGCATTGGCAATCGCCGACTCGAGCACCTTGCGCACCAGGACAGCGGCTTTCTTGTTGCTGAAAGTCAGCAAGGTCAACGCCTTTTCAACCGGCATACCGCGCACCTGGTCGGCGACCAGTCGGCACTTCTGCGGTGAAATCTTTGCGTGACGATGTTTGGCACTGGTTTGCATAAGACTTACCTTTTCTTCGCTTTCTTATCGACAATATGGCCGCGATAGGTGCGCGTCAGCGAAAATTCGCCAAGCTTGTGGCCGACCATGTTTTCGTTGATCAATACAGGCACGTGCTGACGGCCGTTATGGATCGCAATCGTCAGCCCGACCATCTCGGGCACGACCATTGAACGACGCGACCAGGTCTTGATCGGGCGTTTGTTATTGGTTTCGACCGCATCGAGCACCTTCTTCATCAGGTGCTGGTCGATAAACGGGCCTTTACGGAGTGAACGTGGCATCTACTGTTTACCTCTTGTTCCGACGACGCACGATCAGGTGGTCGGTGCGTTTGTTCGAACGTGTCTTGTATCCCTTGGCGGGAGTACCCCAGGGCGATACCGGGTGACGACCACCCGAAGTACGGCCTTCACCACCACCATGCGGGTGATCTACCGGGTTCATCGCGACGCCGCGTACGGTCGGACGAACACCGCGCCAGCGCGTTGCGCCAGCCTTGCCCAGCGAACGCAGGCTGTGCTCACCATTGCCGACCTCGCCGATGACGGCACGGCAATCGCTCAGCACCTTGCGCATTTCGCCACTGCGCATGCGCAGCGTTGAATAAGCACCCTCGCGCGCGACAAACTGCGCCGAGGTGCCGGCCGAACGCGCCATTTGCGCGCCCTTTCCGGGCTTCAGTTCGATGCAATGAACCACAGAACCGACCGGGATATTGCGCAACGGCAGACAATTGCCGTTCTTGATACCGGCGTCTTCGCCGGAACGCAGCTTGTCGCCAGCCTTGACGCCCTTGGGCGCGATGATGTAACGGCGCTCGCCGTCCATGTACTTCAACAGTGCGATGTGCGCGCTGCGATTCGGATCGTATTCGATACGCTCGACGATCGAGTCGATGCCGTCCTTGTTGCGCTTGAAATCGACCACGCGGTAACGCTGCTTGTGTCCGCCGCCCATGTGGCGCGAGGTGATCCGGCCGGCATTGTTGCGTCCGCCGGTCTTGGCTTTCTTTTCCAGCAGGCCGGCAAAGGGCTTGCCCTTGTGCAGCCCCGGCGTTTTTACCGAGACGACGAAACGGCGTCCGGGTGAAGTTGGTTTTGCTTTAATCAGTGCCATGGCTTAACCACCTATGGATGCGAGGTCGATTTCATGACCCTGCTCGAGTGAAACATACGCCTTTTTCCAGTCGGAGCGCTTGCCGCGGCGCAAACCCATGCGCTTGGTCTTGCCCTTCATGTTGACGGTGCGCACGTTGGCCACCTTGACGTTAAACAATTGTTCGACCGCTTCCTTGATCTCCGCCTTTTTGGCATCGGTGGACACCTGGAACACGGCCTGGTTGGCGGCATCGCCGAGCAGCGCCGATTTCTCGGAGATATGCGGGACTTTGATAATCTGGAAAATTCTTTCCTGGTTCATGACAGGCGCTCCTCGAGTTTCTTCAGCGCGGCCTCGTCGATGACCACCTTATCCTGCTTGATCAGGCTGACCGGATCGACGATTGCGATATCCATAACCTGGATGTTCGGAATATTGCGTGCCGCCAGGTAAACGGCCGAATCGAGGCCATCGGTCAGCACCAGCGCGTTGTCAACGCCCAGCTCGTCCAGTCGCGCCTGCATCTGCTTTGTTTTGGGCTCGGTGACACCGAGCTTGTCGATCAGCAGCAGACGATCCTGGCGCACCAGTTCGGAGACCAGGCTGCGCATGCCGACTCGGTACATTTTCTTGTTCAGCTTCTTGCTGTAATCACGCGGGGTGGCGGCGAAAGTCACGCCACCCGAACGCCACAGCGGGCTACGGATGGTGCCGGCACGGGCGCGCCCGGTGCCTTTCTGGCGCCACGGCTTGGCGCCGCCGCCACTGACCGCGCTGCGGTTTTTCTGCGCCTTGGTACCGGCG
>CALJQI010000264.1 GCA_937980285.1 uncultured Gammaproteobacteria bacterium
CGCTTGAGCTTGAGTCGGTGCAGCAAATCGGGATTGGCGGAGATTATCCCCAGCCGCGCCGGCGCCAGTCGCCGCAGGGCATCGCCGAGATCGGCATAGAGTTGACCCAGACCGGCCTCGCTTTGCAGGCGTTTGCCATAGGGCGGATTACAGATGACCAGGGTATCGCCCACGGCCGGCGGCAGTTCCAGCTCGGCAACCTGCTGATGACTGAACTCGATAAGCGCAGAAACACCGGCTCGCTCGGCATTTTCACGCGCTATTTCCAGCGCCTCGGCGTCGTAGTCGCTAGCGAGTATCGCCACTGCGCAATCCTTTACCACTGCTTCACGGGCCTGTTCGATGCGTTGCCGCCATAAATCTGCATCGTGCTGCATCCACTTGCTGAAGCCGAAGTATGGGCGCTGAAGGCCGGGAGCGATCCCGGCCGCAATCATTGCCGCTTCGATAACAAAGGTGCCGGAACCGCACATCGGATCGACCAGTCGCAGGCCTTGCGCGCGCTCGGCATTCCAGCCCGCCTGATGCAGCAACGCGGCCGCCAGGTGCTCTTTCAGCGGCGCGCCGCTATGGCGGCTGCGATAACCGCGGCGATGCAGGCTTTCACCCGAGAGATCGAGGCTGATGCTGGCCTGGTTGCGATGAATATTGATATGGATCTGGATATCGGGCTGTTTTTTTGCCACCACCGGCCTGCTGCCGCCGAGATTGCGCAGGCGGTCGACGATCGCATCCTTGGACTTGAGCGCGACATAGTGCGCATGATCGAGTTTCGAGCGCGAAAGCGTCGCCGACACGGCAATACTGTTGCGCGCCTGGAAATGCTTTTCCCATTCGACCTGGTAGACGGCATCGTACAGCCGGGTCTCGTCGTCGACCGTGGCGCGGGCTAGTTCGCAGAATACGCGGTTGGCCAGCCGCGAATGCAGGCATACGAGGTAAACCGCGTCTATCCCGGCGCTGATCTCGACCCCGCCGTATACCTTGCTCACGACCGCATCGATCGAGCCGAGGATGGCTCGAAGTTCGTGAAACAAAGGGGTTTCGAAGCCCTTGTGACCCGTGACAAATAGCTTAAAATTCTGCATTACGTGTGGTATCGGGGATCCCGCCAGCTGGCAATATTACGCCTTCTATCGAAAAACTGCCGGAAAACCGGTATTTATGAAAATAGTCGCAGGAATTCGTGATAGATTTCATCTATATTAACAACTCTAACCCTTGGAAAGCGCCGCGCGCATGACCGCCTCGAATACACACCAGGCTTCCGATTCGATATCCGGACAGGATGTCTTTGCGGAAATTTCCAGCCTCAGTAAAAAGCATATCACCAACATGCTGCAGCGCATGATCGAAAGCGCCGAAGACTATCACAGCTGGAGCCTTTCCGACGAGGATGGCGCGCGCGTGATCAAATTGATCAAACACAAGCAGCGCATCATTTGCTCGTCCTTTACTTTTCAGCTCAACAAGCATTTTTCGGAGTTTAAATCCGGCAGTCACTCCCCGAAATCGGAAAAAGCCGCGCGCGAATGGCAAAGCCTGGGAATCTCGAGCGCCAACGGGGCCGTGGAAATCAACGAATTGCAGGAAGTCACCTCGCGCTACAGCGAGGCCTTCAAGGAATTCGATCACACCATACTGAAGCGCCTGCAGGCCTGTATCAAACGCTCGCGCGCAAGTATCTACGAAAGCCCGCTGCAGGTTAAGCGACTGTGTGAATCGTTTCAGTACGCAATCGACAGTCTCAACCTCGAAGTCAGTTACAAGATCGCTCTCTACCACCTGTTTGCCGATCGTTTTATCGAGGCGCTGGGCCCGTTTTACCGTCGCGTGGATCAGACATTGCTCGACCACGGCATGCTAACGGAGCTGCCGCCGGCCAAATTCCACCTGCGTGATATCGAGGGATTGAGTGAATCCCGCGCGCCCGAGGCGATGCAGCCGGATCAAACCATCAGCATGCTGATGCTGCTGCAGGGATTGAAGGAAAAATCGCGCCAGCCCTCGAGCGGGTACGAAAACCTGTTCCCCGAACTGAAGGAGCGCCTCGGCGAATGCGGCATAGATCAGTACGAGGAGCAGATCGATCAGCTCAGCCTGATCTTCAAACTCATATTCGAAGACGAAGACCTGCCCTCTCCTGTCAAGCAGCAGCTTTCACGTTTGCAAATCTACGTCTTCATTACCGCCATCCAGGAAGACGGTTTCCTTCGCCGCTCGAGCAACCCGGCGCGACGCCTGCTGGACGGCATTATCAGCAGCGAAGTCGAAATGGCCAGGAACGGCAACTCGGACTTTTCCGGCATCCGCTATATTCGCGAGCATATCGATGCGCTCGCCAGCCTCGAGTTCATCACGGTCGACAGCTACGCCGAGATGCTGGACGGTTACAAGGTTTTCCTGAAGGAAAACGAAGCCAGCATCCGCCAGGCGCGCAGAGTAGAAGCGACGCAGAAGATTTTACCGCTGGCCAAGACGCGCCTGAACGAAATCACGCAGCCGCTGAAAATCCAGGGCACGCCATTAATCCTGTTCCAGAAAGTCTGGTTGCCGCTGCTGGTGCAGATCGGGTTGCAGCAGGGAATGGATTCAGACACCTGGCACAAGACCATCGAAATGGTGAAAAAGCAGGTATGGTCGCTGATACCGAAATCGAGCAGCGAGGAACAGGAAGAGTTGAAGGCCACGCTGCCTCATGTCGCGCATTCGCTACACCGTGCGATGCGCAGCCTCAAACTTGCCGAATCGCTGCAACAGTCCTTGCGCGATTATCTCAAGCTCGAGCAGCAAAACGTTCTCGAGGAAACAGCGCGCAACGTCATCGAGGCGAAACGCAGAACGCGATCGCTGGGAGCGCAATCCTTCGATTCGATGGACGACACCACCGAATTCGACGCAATGATGCAAACAGGCGTCTTCCAGGTTCCGACCGACATGCTCGACACGATGAATGCCAGCAAGCCCTCCGAACCGAAAAAAATCAACCAGGTCAAAGCCCTGGGTACCGGCGAGTGGGTCAACATGGTGCACGAAGGCGCGAAAGTTCTGGCCAAGCTGGCGTGGAAAGCCGAGGATTCGAGCCTGTTCATATTCGTCGACCGCGACGGTACCCGCATCTGCGAAATCGATGCCATCAACCTGTCGGCGAAATTTGAATCGGGCGATGTGTCGCTTATGGATTCGGCGGTCGATTCCGAGAAAACCCAGTTCAGCTTTATGAAAAACCTGTGATCCCGAGCGCGACCGGGTTCATACGCCGAGCAGCATTCTCGCCGGATCTTCCAGCACGTTCTTGATCGTCACCAGAAACTGCACGGCTTCCTTGCCATCGATAATACGATGATCGTAGGTCAGCGCCAGGTACATCATCGGGCGCACCACGATATCTCCGTCGACCACTACCGGACGCTGCTGGATCGAATGCATCCCCAGTATCGCCGACTGCGGCGGATTCAGAATCGGCGTCGATAGCATCGACCCGAAAATGCCGCCGTTGGTAATACTGAATGTGCCACCGGTAAGCTCCTCGATTCCGAGCTTGCCGTCGCGCGCGCGCATACCCATGTCACGGATCGACTGCTCGATCTCGGCATAATTCATCTGGTCGGCGTCGCGTAGAATCGGCACCACCAGCCCGCGATCGGAACTGACGGCGATACCGATATCGAAGTAATCGTGATATACGATTTCATCGCCATCGATAGAGGCGTTTACCGCCGGAAAGCGTTTCAACGCCTCGACCGCCGCGCTGGTGAAAAATGACATCATGCCGAGCTTGACGCCATGCGCTTTTTCGAAAGCATCCTTGTACTGCGCGCGCGTGTCCATCATCGGTTTCAGGTTGACTTCGTTGAACGTAGTCAGCATGGCGGCAGTGTTCTGCGCCTCTTTCAGGCGTTCGGCTATCTTGGCGCGCAGGCGACTCATCGGCACGCGGCGATCGTTACGCCCGGAGGACGGGATCGCAGCTGGCGGCGGTGTTTTCGCCGCCGGAGCAGCCGCCGGGGCCGCAGGTGCGGCTGCCTGGCTCGGCGCCTGCTGCAAATGGCGTTCCACGTCAGCCTTGGTAATAGCCCCCTTCTTGCCGCTGGGCTTTATGTCTTCCG
>CALJQI010000265.1 GCA_937980285.1 uncultured Gammaproteobacteria bacterium
GGCAGGAACAGCGCCGCGGCGCCGACGTTTTGCATGAAAGAGGAAATGATGCCGACGGTGCCCGATACGATCGGAATGATTCGTCTTTCCGAGCTGCCGCCGATTTTTAGAATGTGGGCGGCGACCTTGCTCATCAGCCCGGTCTTGTCGAGGCCGGCGCCGATGATCATCACCGCGATGATCGACATCACCGCGTTACTGGCGAAGCCGTCAAACAGGTGGTGGGTGTCGACCAGGCCCTTTTCCAGCCCCCTCATCGGCGCCAGCAGCGAAGACAGGCCAAGCAGCACCATGATGGTGACCGCGGCCTCGTCTACCTTGACGATCTCGAAAACGAAAAGATAAATCGTGAAGAACAGCAGGCCGGTGATCCAGGCAATATCGGTGCTGGGGGCGAGGCCGGTGACAAACCAGCCGAGCGCGACAAAAATTATTCCGGCCAACCATTTCGTGCTGCGCAGCTTTTTGAGCCTGACTCTCTTAAGCCTGACCCTGAGTATTCTCGATAATCTGCTCAACTGTTGGTCGAATCCTCAATAACTCAATCCCAGCCAGGCATTATCCCTCCTGCTGGTTCCCGAATCTGTGCTGTAGTTCTGTTTGAATCAAGTAGTGCCAAAGAATTTTAGCGCTGACTAGACGAGACAGGAATATCCAAAAGAGTGTACACAATATTACCTGGAGCTACAAAGCGGAAGGCCGCCCGAGGCGTCGCCGGCGCTGCTAAAAAAGGCTAGAATCGAAACTTCAGTCAGGTGGAGCTCGCAACATGTCGAAAAAGCATCCGGTTGTCGTTGTCACGGGTTCCTCCGGCGCCGGCACCTCGACTGTTAAAAAGGCGCTGGAATCCATCTTCCATCGGCAGAAAATCAACTCGGTGGTGATCGAGGGCGACAGCTTTCATCGATACGATCGCGCGCAGATGCAGCTGCAAATGGAACAGGCGAACCGAGACGGCGTCAGCCTTAGTCATTTCGGCGAGCAGGCCAACCAGTTTGAAAAGCTCGAGCAACTGTTTCGCACCTACGGTGAAACCGGTGGTGGGCAAAGACGCTTCTACCTGCACGACGCCGAAGAGGCGCGTGCGCACGGCGCGCGTCTCGGTGTCGACTGCAGCGCCGGCGATTTCACCCCCTGGGAAACGATCGAGCCCGGCACCGACCTGCTGTTTTACGAGGGCCTGCACGGCCTCGTGAAAACAGGGACCGTCGACATGACGCGTTATGTCGATCTCAAGGTCGGCGTGGTGCCGGTGGTCAACCTCGAGTGGATTCAGAAAATTCACCGCGATAGCGCTGAGCGCGGTTATAGCCAGGACGAGGTCGTCGACAGCATTCTGCGGCGTATGCCCGACTATGTTAAGTATATTACCCCGCAGTTTTCCGAAACCGATATCAATTTCCAGCGCGTGGCCACGGTCGACACCTCCAATCCGTTCATTGCGCGCGATATCCCGACCCTTGACGAGAGTTTCGTCGTCATCCGTTTTCGCAAGCCGGACATCCGCAACACCGATTTCACTAACCTGTTGTCGATGATCAGCGGATCTTTCATGTCGCGGCGCAACACCATAGTCGTCCCCGGCGGCAAGATGGGCATGGCGATGGAAATAATCCTCACGCCGATCATCGGCGATTTGCTGCGTCGGCGAAACGAAACATGAGCTGCTGTCTGTTGCGGTTGATCGATAGTCATTGCCACCTCGACGACGATCGTTTCGATCCGCATCGAGACCAGGTGATCGCGCGCGCCGCCGCGGCCGGGATCAGCGACATGATCGTGCCGGCGACTACCGCGAATCGCTGGGAAAAAGTAAGAGACGTATGTGCCAGGGGTGATGGATTTCATGCAGCCTACGGCCTGCATCCGTGGTTTATCGAGCAGCATCAATTGATTCACCTGCGCGAGCTCGACGAATGGCTGGAGCGTGAAAAACCGGTCGCGCTGGGCGAATGCGGGCTCGATTTCTATCAATCGCGGCGCGACGAAAAATGGCAGAAACAACTGTTTACCGAGCAGCTGCAGCTGGCAGCCAACCACCGTTTGCCGGTTATCGTGCATTCGCGCAAGTCCAACGATGATGTCATCAGCCTGTTACGCAGGCACGCGACCATCGGCGGGGTTGTGCACAGTTTTGCCGGCAGCCTGCAGCAGGCCAGGCAATTGTACGACCTTGGATTCAAGATCGGTATCGCCGCCAGCCTGGGCTTCGAGCGCGCCAGGAAATTGCGCGCAGTGGTCGCCGCCATGCCCGACGACGCCCTGTTGCTGGAGTCGGATGCGCCCGACCAGCCCGGCACCGCGCACCGCGGTGAAGACAACGAGCCGGCCTACATCGTCGAGCATCTGCAAACCATGGCCGAGCTGCGCCAGTGCGAGGTCGAAGCTCTCGCCGCCACCCTCAACCACAACGCCGAATCCCTGTTCGGAATTCAATCCCGGCTTTAAGAACGTCCAGTGCTGTTACCGCGACCGGTTTTCAAAATACGCTGACCCGGAACCAGCGGCGGGTTCGATGGTGAAGGTTTCGTGTTGCAGGTCGCCGGGGTGTTCGGCGTCGCGAAAGTTTTGCTCGCTGAAGTCGACGCGCTGATGGCGATCGATGGTCAACACGGTGCAGGCGCGGGTGCCGTA
>CALJQI010000266.1 GCA_937980285.1 uncultured Gammaproteobacteria bacterium
GGCGTTCAATCCCAGCATTATCCGGGCGGTTGAAGAGCAGAATAGCCAGGTCGTCGCGCTGGCCGAAATCCAGCAACGCGACGAAACCTGGAAGAATGCCGGGGATGTCGAAAACGCGCTGATCCGCCGGATCACGCAGAACGACGTGGCCCGCTACTTTCAGCGGCGCGTCGACAACAATGCCGCGATAGACGAGGTGTTCCTGACCGATAACCAGGGCGCCAACGTCGCCGCCTATCCGCCGACCAGTGACTACTGGCAGGGCGACGAGGAAAAGTGGACCGCGTCATACAACAACGGTAACGGCGTGGTCTTCATCGGTCCGCTGGAGTACGACGAAAGTACGCAGAAAACCCAGGTGCAAATCAGCGCTCCCGTTATTTCCAAGGACGAAACCATCGGCGTGCTGGTGCTGGGCGTTTCGGTGGATTATCTGCAGGCCAAACAATAGCCGAAGCGGCCAGGCATCGACCACGCCGGCCGCTCCGGGAAACAGACTTCGAGGTTTGAATATGAAAAACGAATCAACCATTTCGACCGGCATCATGCGGGTTGGCAACAGTTTCGCGCTGGCATTGATTCTGGCCATGGCCGGCAACAGTGCCACCGCGGCCGAAATCGGGGTTACGGCCGATAAAATCGTCATCGGCGGCGTTATGGACCTGGAGGGTAGATCCCGAGGCCTCGGGCGCGGCATGCGAGACGGCATCAATGCCGCCTTCGAAGGCCAGAAGGTCAAGGGGCGCAGCATCGAGTTCGCCACCCTTAACGACTCCTATAATCCTTCCAAAACCATCGCCGCCACCGAACAACTGGTCGGGCGCGGTATATTTGCCATGCTCGGTAACGTCGGTACGCCCACCGCCAAGGTGTCGCTGCCGATGCTGCACCAGGCGGGTGTGCCCGCGGTCGGTTTCTTTACCGGCGCCGGCCTGTTGCGCCCCGGTCCCGGCGACGTGGTCAACTATCGTGCGAGTTACGTGCAGGAAACCGCGGCGGTTATCGACGCCGCGATTCGCTCCGGCCTGAAGCCGGGCGAAATCTGTGCTTTCGTGCAAAACGACGCCTATGGAATGGCTGGCATTGCGGGCGTAAAGGCCGCGCTGGGAAGGGTCGGCGACACGCAGGAGATTATCGCCAGACTCGACGAGATCATGGCCCAGGACGGCGCCAACCCGTTTCGTAACAACATCGGCCCGGTCGGGGTTTACAAGCGTAATACCTTTGCTTCCCGCGATGGCTACCAGTCGCTGAAAGCCTGGGAGGCTTCGAGCGGTTTTCAATGCCGCCTGGTGGTTACCGTCGGCGCCTACGCTTCGATCGCCAATTTTGTCGGATACGCGACCATGAAAGGCGAAAACTGGACCTATAGCGCGGTCAGTTTTACCGGTGCGGAAAACCTGAAAAATGCGCTGGCGGAATTCGGCGTAACCGAAAACGTCATCGTTACCCAGGTGGTGCCGCCGCTGGATTCGAAACTGCCCATTGTCAGGGATGCGCGAAAAGCCCTTGGCTCCAGATTGAGTTACGTCAGTCTCGAAGGTTACGTGGTCGGGCGCTTCATGTTGCAGGCCCTGAACCAGATTCCGGGCAAGGAAATAACCCGCGAATTGCTGTTGTCCACGATCAAGGGCAAGCGTTTCGATGTCGGTGGATTGATCCTCGATTTCTCCGACGACAACCAGGGTTCCGACCTCGTGGTCGCAACCTATCTCGACAACGAGCGTTTCAATATCCTCGGTAAAGGGGACATGGAAAAACTACTACGCTAGGCAGGGTATAACCTTACCTGGATAGAAACTTACTTATAACGCAAGGTCACCAGATTATGTTTAGTAATATCAGAATTAGTCGACGCCTCATTATCCTGATCAGTGCCCTGACGCTGATCTTCGTCACCACCGGTGCGGTAACCCTGATCGGCATGTCGGACATGTCGAACGATACCGCGACGCTCAACGCGAAAACCGCTGAAGCAGCCGAATTTTCGAAAATAGCGGGCTCGGTGCGCTACCACATGATCGACGTCAGCCAGCAGCTGGCTTCCGGCGCACTGACCTGGGGCGAGGCCGCGCGCCTGCTCGAAATCGGCGCCCGCGAATTCGACCAACTGTGGCAGCTACAGGAATCCAGGATTGCAGCCAACGCGGAAGACAGGGAATTCTTCGAGGACGCGTTTGGCATCGAGGTGGCGCTGGTGCGCGAGGGATACCAGGAGTTTTCCAGGATCGTCAAAAACGAGAATCGCGGCCAGCTTTCGCTGTTCCTGCTGAACGACGCGCGCGGCTACTCGGATCCCTTCCTCGGCGCGGCGGACGCGTTGTCGTCACTGGGATCGGTGGAAGCGCAGCAGATTTTCGAGCAAAGCGAACACTTCGCCCGCCTGTACCTGTTGATGGCCATCACCGTGGTTGTCATCGGTCTGCTGGCCGCGGTCATTCTCGGTCCGTTGGTTTACCTGTCGATTACCTCGCCGATCAAGTCCATCTCGGGCGTCGTGGAGCAGGTATCCCAGGGTAACCTGGACGCGCGCACCGGCCTCACCAGCAACGATGAGCTCGGCCAGCTGGCGCAGGCCTTCGACGGCATGCTGCAGGAACGTGTTGCCACCATGTCCAAGGTTTCGGACGAAAACGAAAAACTCAACAACTCGGTTATTGCGCTGCTGGAAGCGGTATCGGATCTCAGCGAACGTGACCTGACCGTGAGCGTGCCGGTGGCCGAGGACGTGACCGGTCCGGTGGCCGACGCGATGAATATGATGGCCGAGGAGACCGCGCGCGTACTGGGCCAGATACGCGATATCTCCAACAGCGTCGCCAACTCGGCGTCGATTGTCGAAACGCAGGGCAGCAAGATCAACCAGCTGGCGGACGAAGAGCGGCAAATCATCGAGGACACGATGACAAAGCTCGAGGAAGCATCGAAGGCGATGAACCTGATCGCCAGGCAGGCGAAGGCCAGTAACGACATCGCAGCGAAGGCGACGGTTTCGACCCAGGAAGCACTGAATACGGTGGCCAGGACCGCCAACGGCATGAACGAAATTCGCGAGACCATTGCCGAAACGGAAAAACGCATCAAGCGTCTCGGCGAGCGCTCGCAGGAAATCAATAGTGTGGTCGAGATCATCAACAACATCGCGGAACGCACGCATATCCTCGCGCTCAACGCCTCGATGCAGGCGGCCGCGGCGGGTGAAGCGGGACGCGGATTCTCGGTCGTCGCCAACGAGGTACAGCGACTGGCTGAATCGTCTCGCGACTCGACTTCCGAAATCGCGGGCCTGGTGGGTAACATCCAGGCGGAAACCGCGGAAACAATGGCGGCGATGAACAAGGCGATCACGCAGGTGGTCGAGGGAAGTGAGCTGGCGCATGCTTCCGGTGTACAGATGCAGGCAACCCAGCAAACTACTGCCGAGCTGGTAAGCGCGGTAGAAGTCATCGCCAAGCGCTCGCTGCTGCAGGCGCGGGTCAGTAACAGCCTGCGCGAGCAGACGCAGCAGGCTCAGAAGAGTACCCAGGAAACCAACGCCGAACTCAAGCGCCAGGCCGACCAGACCACCAACCTGGTGGAATTTTCCCGTCAGCTGCTGGAGTCGGTCAACGTGTTCAAGCTGCCGGCGGCCTGATCGGCCTCGGTATCGAACGCGAGACGATAACAAGCGATGACTGATTCGCCACAGGCCGATGGCAACGAGGCGCTGCTGACCCTGATCGGCATGGCGCGACAGGAAATTGCCGACGCG
>CALJQI010000267.1 GCA_937980285.1 uncultured Gammaproteobacteria bacterium
AAAATACTGTTGCAAATATGAGAACAAAATGAATCGCCTCGAAGAACTGGAAGCTTTCGTTGCCGTGGTCGATTACCAGGGCTTTAGTCGCGCCGGCGAGAAGCTCGGCGTCGCCAAGTCGATGTTGAGCCGACGCGTTACCGAGCTGGAGCGCAGGCTGGGTGTGCAATTACTGCAGCGAACGACTAGAAAACAGTCGCTGACCGATAGCGGCCAGGCGTTTTACCAGCGCGCAACGCAGATTCTGGCCGACCTGGAGGAGGCCGAGCAGTTTGTCGCCGACGCCCAGTGCCAGCTGTCGGGCCGGATCAGGCTGGCGCTGCCGCTGGGATTTGGCGTCAGCCAGCTGGCGTTACCGATCAGCGAGTTTATGCGCCAACACCAGGAGATCAAAATCGATATCGATCTCAGCGACCGGCAGGTCAACCTGGTCGAGGAAAACATCGATCTGGCTATTCGTATCGGTGAGCTGGAGGATTCCAGCCTGATCGCGCGCCGGCTCGCGGACGTTCATTTCGCCATCTGCGCCAGCCCCGGCTATCTGTCGGCTAATGGCGAACCGCAACACCCCGCGCAGCTGGCGGATCACGAGGTGCTGATCTACAGCAATATAGCGGCCGGTCGGCAATGGTCTTATTCGGAAGCGGGAGAGTCCGTCATTCCGCGCGTGAAGTATCGCCTTGCGGCGAACAATGGTGAATTCCTGGCGGCGGTTGCCTGCCAGGGTAATGCGATCGTCAACGGGCCGCTGCTATACCTGCAGCAGCATATCGATAGCGGGGCGCTGGTGCCGATTTTAAAGCCTTATACGCGCTCCGCGGTCGGCGTGTACGCGGTTTATCCCCCGGGCAGGATGATTTCGAGGCGGGTGAAGATCTTCAGCGATGCGCTTTATGCGCACTTTCGCAGGCTCGAGCTTTAGCTCGCCTTGCGCGCGACGCTATCCGCCGTCGGAAAATATCTTTCCAGCAAACTGACCAATTGCTTTTTGACAAAGGGTTTGGCGATGAAATCGTTCATGCCGATTTCGATACAGGCGTCGCGATCGCTTTCCTGCGTATTCGCCGTAATCGCCACTATCGGAATACTGCTTCTTTCGATATCGAGTGCGCGAATCCGGCGCGTGGCTTCGATGCCGTCCATCTCGGGCATCTGGATGTCCATGAAAATTATGTCGTAGTGCCGGCTTTTAACCGCTTCCACCGCTTCGATGCCGTCGCAGGCGGACTCGACCAGGTAGCCCAGGCTATCGAGCATCTTTTCGACCACGATCAGGTTCACCGGTACGTCGTCGACTACCAGCACCCGCAGCTGGGCGCCGGTCTGATCGGTCTTGAACTGCTGTCCGGGTATGATGGTGACGGTATCGTCGTTGCCGTTATTACCGGCGTTGGGATCGACTCGCGGCAGTTCGATCTCGAACCAGAAGGTGCTGCCTGCCCCCTCTTCGCTGTTGACGCCGATTTCACCTTCCATGGTCTCGACGATCTTGCGGCAAATGGCCAGCCCCAACCCGGTACCGCCGTACTTGCGCGAGGTCGAAGCGTCGACCTGGGTAAAGCTGGTAAACAGTTTCTTCAGCGAGTCGCCGGGAATCCCGATTCCGGTATCGCTGATTTCGGTGCGTAAACGCGGTTGTTGATCATCGCCGGAGACGCGCATGACCTTGATGGTTACCGAACCCTGCTGGGTAAACTTTATCGCGTTGCCGACCAGGTTGACCATTACCTGGCGTAAACGGCCGTAGTCGCCGAGGTAACTGGCCTGCACATCGCTACCGATTTCGTACTCCAGCTGCAGCCCCTTTTCCCGGGCCTGCGGGGTCAGGATATCGACCACGCCGGTAACGACGCTTTCGTACTCGAACTCGGCCTGTTCCAGCGTAATCCGCTGCGCCTCCAGCCGGGAGAGGTCGAGAATGTCGTTGATGATGCGCATCAGCGCGGTTCCGGAGTCCTGAATGATTTGCGCGTAATGCTTTTGCTTGTCGTCCAGCTTGCTGTCGGTCAACAGGTCGGTCATGCCGATGATGCCATTCATCGGGGTGCGGATTTCGTGGCTCATGATCGCCAGGAACTCGGACTTGGCGCGGTTACCCTGTTCGGCCGCTTCCTTTGCTTCGATCAGGTTTTGCTGGGCCTCGTGAAGCTCGGTGATATCGGAACCGGTGCCGCGATAACCGAGAAAACTGCCGTCGTCCGCGTATACCGGTTTGCCGCTGATCGACAGCCATACGCGTTGTCCGTCGGGTTTTTCGCGCGGGTGGGTAAAATCCCGGAAGGCTTCACGGTTTTCCAGTGCCAAAAGATGCTGCTGCCAGGCTTTGGGCGAGATATTCGGGATTCCCGTTTCCTGGCGAGTTTTGCCCAGCAGTTGCGACGGGTCGACGCCGGTAACCGCTTCGAACTGGTCGGAAAAATAGGAAAAGCGCAGCTCAGCGTCCATTTCCCAGAACCAGTCGGAACCCGCCGCGGCGAAATCCCGCAGCCGTGTTTCCTGGAAGGCGACATCGGAGCGGTGAGACTCCCCGATTTCACGCAGCGCGCCGTTGAGCAGGTCGATGGTTTCACCCAGCTCGTCGTTGCGTGAATGACGTATTTCGTTCTCGTCGGCGAGCGCCGGGTTGAGCTTGGCTTTTTTCAGGTTGTCGTGGATTTCCTCCAGTGGGTAGATCAGGTTGAAAACCACGTAGATAAAAACGATGGCGCCGGCGACGATGCAAATGATCAGCACAAGCCCCAGAATCCGAATCAGGAAAGCGTTTAGTGATTCCCACACCGAGGAAATATCCATGCGAACGATGACGCCGGTCTCGGCCGAAACTGCCGCCGCAGGGAGGGCGATCTCGTAGTACTGCCTGTCTTCCGAAATCCACCTGACTGTTTCATCCAGCCCGTCCGGCCGCAGTTGCGGCGGCTCGCCGGAAGTGGTCAGAAGCTGGCCCCTGGCGTCCAGCAGGCCGACCCCCAGTATGCGTGAATCAGCCGTCAGAATGCGTTCCA
>CALJQI010000268.1 GCA_937980285.1 uncultured Gammaproteobacteria bacterium
CTGCCCGCGGGCTTTGCCACTGTTCTTTCTTCTCCCCCTCAAGGCGAATACAGGAGCCTGAGCGAAAGGATCGAACAGATCGAAACCAGGGACGCCTTTCGTCTCGAAGCCAGCGAGCTTGCGCAAAACATCGAAGCCGCCAGGAATGATCTCGAAGCATACATCGCGGCCAATGCTACGGATGTCAATGCAATGGTCTTGTCGGCACGCCTCGGGTATATCGACGAAATTTATGTAAAGAGCAAACAGGAAGCCAATGAACAGAACGTCGATCCCGGGGAAAAATTCATCGTCGAGCATCAACGCCTGGACAAAGCGCTGGAGCTGCGCCCCGACGATGCCAGGATCAGCTACTGGAAGGCGCGCCTGTACGGAATGAATGCGCGGGTAATCGACGACCAGGGCAATCCGAAGAGTCGGCCTATAGATCTGGACAAGGCGATTCATTTCGCACAACAGGCGGTGTTGCTCGACAGGCAGAACGTTTGGTACCGCGAAGCGCTGGCGATCTACTACATCACCGCCAATAATCGTAAAGCGGCGCTCGAGCTGCTGGATACCGCACTGACCGAGCACAAACCTGTCAATATCCTGCTGAAGGATATAGATGCGTTTCCCTTGCCGGAAGGAACGGTGTACCCCGAAGAAGACAGCAAGCTTTACGGTGAATTGCAGTTCAGGCAAAAAATCATCACCAATTTTCCGCAACTGAGAGCCCAGGTTTTTGTCGTTCCCCTGTCGGCGGCGCGGTTAGAGAAATTTTTCCAGCAAACCTGGCCCGGGTTCCGATTTTTCAAACAGCCCCAGGCCGGCGTTTATGCCCAGTACCTGGTTTTTGACAGCAAGGGCCTGAGACCGACTTACAACATGGCCGAAGCCAGGACGATGGCGCAGAAAAGCCAGGGCGGTATTATTCTGTCGGTAATGGATGTCACTAATCCCACCGCGGCCGAACGGGAATCAACTCCCGAAGGCCATCCCCTGCCAGCCAGCCTGGGCGACAGCTTCAGCTATGTTTTCTACGTGAACAACAAGAAGGTCGAGTAAAAGCCGAACAGCCGGTCGAATCGACGCCGATGAAACGCGGCCAGGTTTGTGATAGCTGAAAACCTGTCTCGACCGCTTCGTCTGCGCTCATCATTTACGCGGCGCAATCGAATATTGTCGAGTGTCGAAAAATCCACGATCGGATTTGATGGAGGCTGAGGGCGGAATCGAACCGCCGTACACGGCTTTGCAGGCCGCTGCATAACCACTCTGCCACCCAGCCAGTAAAGGGTGTTGGCGCCAGTCGATGCGCTGCGGGCATCATACTTCAATTATGATGACCAAAAAAAGCCCCGAATGAATCGAGGCTTTGAATCTGGAGCGGGAAACGAGATTCGAACTCGCGACCCCAACCTTGGCAAGGTTGTGCTCTACCAGCTGAGCTATTCCCGCGAAAGAGCCGCTATTCTATAGATTCGCCCTCGCCTGTCAAGCCAGCCGAGGCCAGATATTGTCATCCATGCCGGGTAATTACCGGCCACGCGGCTCGCAGGTAAATAATCATCGACACAATGGTTAATAAAGCGGCGAAATAATAGATGGCGAGGCCGATTTTGAAGATCGGCAATCCGATAAAGGGCTCGGAAAAAATCATGAATCCCAGCGCAATCATCTGCGCCACGGTTTTGGTCTTACCGATAAAAGATACTTTCACCGTCGTGCTGGCGCCGAGCTGCGCCATCCATTCGCGTAGCGCCGAGATTGAAATCTCCCTGGCGACGATAACTATCGAGGGCAAGGCGACGTAAATGCTGGGATTTGCCTCGACCAGCAGCACGATTACCACGACCACCATCAGCTTGTCCGCTACCGGATCGAGAAAAGCGCCGAAAGACGATTCCAGCTGCATCGAGCGCGCCAGGTATCCATCCACCCAGTCGCTAAAGCTGGCGACCGCGAAGATGACGGTGGCGGCAATGTTGGCCCAGCTGAACGGCAGGTAAAACACCACCACGAATAACGGTATAAGCCCTATTCGAAACAGCGTAATCGCGGTTGGCAGTGTTACGTTCATCGGTTCCTGCTGCTTTAATCAGCCGTGAAAACTATCATAGATCGCCTGCGCGGTCTCTCGGTTAATGCCCCTGATTTGCATTAGTTCCTCGACTCCCGCGGCCTGAACTCCCTGCAGTCCGCCAAAGGTATTGAGCAACATCTGGCGTTTTTTTGCGCCAATCCCGGGGATTTCCTCGAGCCTCGATTTGCGCCGGGCCTTGGCCCGTGCCTGCCGATGCCCGGTAATCGCAAAGCGGTGGGCCTCGTCGCGAATCTGCTGGATTAGCAACAGGCCGGGAGAATCCAGCGGAAAATTCAGCGCCGTCATTTCCTCGTCTAAAATATCCTCGTAGCCGGCGCGGCGCTCCACCCCCTTGGCGACGCCGAAAACGCGCAGGTTTTCCTTCACCGTCGGGATATTGAGCGACTCCAGCACTTCCAGCGCGATGCCAAGCTGCCCCTTGCCGCCATCGATCAGGATCAGGTCAGGCAATTGCTCGGGTGAATTACGGCGCTTGCTGTAGCGGCGATCGAGCACCTGGCGCATCGCGGCATAGTCGTCCCCCGCCTGGATATCCTTGATGTTGTAGCGTCGATACTCGTTCTTGACGGCGCCGTCGCGGCCGAACACTACGCAGGAAGCCCTGGTCGCTTCCCCCATGGTATGACTGATATCAAAGCATTCGATGCGCTCGGGCGGATTTTCAAGATGAAGTATTTCGACCAGGTTCTGATAACGCTTGCTCAGCATGCTCGCCGATAGCAGGTAACTTTCTAGCGCCTGGCGGGCGTTATTGACGGCATTTTCGAGCGCCCGCCTGCGCTTGTCGCGGACCTTGTGAACAATCCTTACCCGCGACTGCTTGAGCTGGTGCAGGGATTCGGCCAGCAGCTCGCTGTTTTCCAGCTCATGACTAACGATGATTTCCGGCGGCGCCGGGTGATTCGAGTAATGCTGAATAATAAAGGCTTCCAGTAAACCGCATGCGTCGGTATCGAGCCTGGCGCGATTGTAGAACGGCTTGTTGCCGAGCGAGGTCCCGTTGCGAATCATGAAAAGCTGGATGCAGCTGAAATCCTGCTTTAATTCGCAGGCGATAATATCGATGTCGCCAGCGAAGTCGGTGACGAACTGTTTTTCGGTGACGCGGCGCAGTGTTTCGATGCGGTCACGCACCTGCGCGGCCTGTTCGAACTCGAGACGGGTTGAAAACTCTTCCATCATTTCGATTTGCTGATCGATCAGCTCACTGCTCTTGCCCTCGAGAAACATCTGCGCCAGCTCGATCTGGTGCCGATAGCGCTCGCTGTCGGTATGGCCCACGCATGGCCCGGTACAGCGCTTGATCTGGTACTGCAGGCAGGCACGGGTACGATTAGTCATCGCCGAATCCTCGCAGTTTCGCAGCTGAAACATGCGCTGCACGTGATTAATGGTGTAACGGATCGAGCCGGCGCTGGGGAAAGGCCCATAAAAAGTACCCTTGCGCCTGTCCGGCTTGCCTCGAAAAACGGTAAGGCGGGGATATTCATGATTGCTCAGGCAGATATAGGGATAGCTCTTGTCATCGCGAAACAGGATGTTGTAGCGCGGGTTCAGGTTCTTGATCAAATCGTTTTCCAGCAACAGCGCCTCGCTTTCGGTTCGCGTGTTGATGACTTCGATTTTGCGTATATTGTTGACCAGGGAAATGATGCGCGTGGACAACCCGGTTTTGCGGAAATAGCTGGCAATTCTCTTTTTCAGATTCTTTGCCTTGCCGACGTAAATGACCTTGTCGTTGCGGTCAATCATGCGATAGACCCCGGGTTTGCTGTTCACCGTATCGAGAAAAGCCCTGTGATCGAAGCGCTCGGCCTGGGTCATCGAATCAATCCCGCAATACGCTTGAAAACCCGCTCGAACATGGGCCGGTCCAGACGGCCGGTATTGAAGTTGTAGCGGCTGCAGTGATAGGAATCGAGCAGCAGCATTCCCGTGGGCAGCTCGAGTTCGGCCATATGCTTGAATGGCATCCGACTCTGCGGCAGGTCCAGCGCCCGCAGCACGCTGCGATGCGCTATGGCGCCAAGCGCCAGGATGACTGAGCCTGGCCGCAGTTGCGATATCTCTTCGCGCAGGTAGGGATTGCATTGCCTTATTTCCTCGCCGGAGGGACGATTTTGCGGCGGCAGGCATTTGACGGCGTTGGTGATGCGGCAACCGACCAGATGCAATTCATCGTCGTCACCGTCGGCAGCGGCCTGGTTCGCGAATTCGTATTTGTGCAGGAACTCGAACAATGCCCGTCCCGAAGCGTCGCCGCTGAAAGGTCTTCCGCTCGCATTCGCGCCGTGCAGCCCGGGAGCCAGCCCGACGATCAACAGCGCCGCTTCGATGTCGCCAAAAGCGGCAACCGGCAGGCAGTGATAGTCAGGAAACCTGGTCTTTTGCAGGTTGCGGTACTCGACAAGCCGCGGACACAGTTGGCAGCCGCGCAGGTCTTTCACCTGGTTATTCCGAATTGGCAAATTCGACGATGCCCTGTTCTACGGCGATTCTGATCAGGTCGACTTCGTTTTGAGCGCCGAGTTTTTCCAGCAGGCGCAGGCGGTAGGTACTGATGGTCTTCGGACTCAGACAAAGCTTGTCGGATATTTCGGCATTGGTCAGGCCGTGCGAAATCATCAGCATGACCTGGAATTCGCGCCGCGACAACCGATCGATGGGATTGTGCTCGTTGCCTGGTAACAGAGATAGCGCCAGCTGTTGCGCGATACTCGGCGCGATATAGGCGCCGCCATTGTTGACCTGCTTGATCGCGGTCAGCATTTCCTCGACGCCGCAATCCTTGGTCAGGTAACCCTTTGCGCCGATCTCGAGCATGCGCTTGGGGAAGGTTTGCTCGTTATGTATGGTCAAGACGATGATTTTCTGTTCGGGGTTACGCTGCAGGATGCGCCTGCAGGCTTCGACGCCGCCGATACCGGGCATGTTGACGTCCATCAATATGACATCGGGATCGAGCTCCTGAGCGAGCTTCAGGCTATCTTCACCGCAATCGGCTTCACCGACAATCCTGACCTGATTACTGTCTTCAAGCAGCCGTCGAATGCCGCTGCGGACCAGCCCGTGGTCGTCGGTTAGTAACACGCTTATCATTATTATTCACCAGGTAATCAGCGGCTATCATATCACAGGCATCCTACCCGGTGTAGGCCAATCGTGACCCTGGCCCTAGTAACGCAGTAAAACCGAACCCCAGGTAAAACCGCCGCCAAAGGCTTCCAGCAGCAACAGTTCGTTCCGCTTGATGCGCCCGTCGCGCACCGCGACATCGAGCGCCAGCGGAACCGAGGCGGCCGAGGTGTTTCCGTGCTTGTTGACGGTAACCACCACCTGGTCCATCGACATCTTCAGTTTCCTGGCGGTAGCGGAAATGATGCGCGTATTGGCCTGGTGAGGCACCAGCCAGTCGATGTCGGATTTCATCATGCGGTTGGCGGCCAGGGTTTCGTCGACGATGCGGCCGAGGGTATTGACCGCCATTTTGAAAACCTCGTTGCCGCGCATTTCGACATAGGCTTTGCCTTTTTTCACTTCCTCGAAACCATCGGCAATGCCGTGCGGCACCCATAACAGGTTTTCATACTTGCCATCGGCATGTATATGGGTCGATAAAATGCCGGTCTCTTCGCTGGCGTCTAGCACAACCGCGCCGGCGCCATCGCCGAACAGTACGCAGGTGGTACGGTCTTCCCAGTTTAGAATGCGCGAGAAAACCTCGGCGCCGACCACCAGGGCTTTCTTCGCACTGCCGGTCTTGATAAATTTCTCGGCCACGGTGAGCGCGTAAACAAAGCCGGTGCAAACCGCCTGGATATCGAACGCGGGGCAACCGTGAATATCTAGACGCGCCTGCAATATGCAGGCAGAACTGGGGAATATCTTGTCCGGAGTCGATGTCGCCAGCACGATCAGGTCGATTTCGGAGGCATCGATTCCGGCCGCTTCGATAGCCTGGCGCGAGGCCTTTTCGGCCAGATCAACCGTGGTTTCGCCTTCGCCAGCAATATGACGCTGTTCGATGCCGGTACGCTCGCGAATCCACTGGTCCGAGGTGTCAACAATCGCTTCCAGGTCATGGTTGGTCATGATTTTTTCCGGCAGGTAACCGCCGGTGCCGATGATTCTTGCATAGGTCATGTAACTGCTTCCTCTTCGGCCCTGCTCAAATGATTTTCGATCTTGGCGGATATCCGCTGCGGAACCTCGTTCTCGATTTCGATGGCGGCGATCTTGATGGCGTGAAAAAAGGATTCGACGTCGGCACTGCCGTGGCTCTTGATGACAATACCGTTGAGACCCAGCAAACTGGCGCCGTTGTGCCGGCGTGGATCCAGCCGGCGCCTGACTGACTGGAGCACAGGCATGGCGCAAAGGCCAGCCAGTTTGGTAAGCCAGTTGCGCTTGAACTCGCTATTTATTACATGACTGACCAATGCCGCCAGTCCTTCGCCCGTTTTCAACGAAACGTTACCGACGAATCCATCGGTAACGATAACATTGACCGTGCCCTTGAAAACGTCGTCTCCCTCGACGAAACCGTAATAATTCAACTGGCTTGCTCCGATCAACTGGCTGGCGCGCTTTATCGACTCGTTACCCTTGATGTCTTCCGAGCCAATATTGAGCAACCCGATACTGGGATTTTCGATGCCTTCGACCGATTGCGCCAGAACGGATCCCATGAGCGCAAACTGGGCGAGAATCTCCGGCGTACATTCCGGATTGGCGCCCAGATCAAGCATGTGGGTATGCCCCTTGATCCCGGGCAATATGGTGCAGATCGCGGGCCGGCTTATACCGCGAATGGTCTTTAACACGAATTTGCTGGTCGCCATCAGCGCACCCGTGTTGCCGGCACTGACACATGCCTGCACCGCGCCTTCCTTGACCAGGTTTATCGCTACCCGCATGGAAGAGTCTTTTTTCTTTTTCAGCGCGATTGCGGGTAAATCGCCCATGTCGACGACTTCGGAGGCATGGTGAATCCTGATTCGACCGTCCTGATCGAGATTATTATTCCTTACCTCGGTTGCAAGCTTCGCCTGGTCTCCAACCAGCACCAGCTCTATGCCGGGAATCCGGTCAAGCGCGACTTTCGCCGCGGCCACGGTAACGCTTGGCCCGTGATCGCCTCCCATGGCGTCGAGTGCAATGATTTTCTTGACCATTTATGCCGTGTCCGAAACAAATACGGGCGGTGTGCGCCGCCCGTATTCAAATATCACAGAACGACCTTACTCGTCGTCGTCTTCGACGACCTTGTCCGCGATAACCTTACGCCCCTTGTAATATCCATCGGCACTAACGTGATGACGGCGATGCGTTTCGCCAGTAGTCGGTTCCACCGACAGGGTCGCGCTGCCGAGCGCATCGTGCGATCGTCTCATGCCCCGCTTCGACGGGGTCTTTCGGTTTTGCTGAACTGCCATTTGTATCTCCAGTTAACTCAATCTGTCGTTTTCAGTTGCTGTAAAACTGCAAACGGATTTTCTTTAGCGGCGGCTTCAGGCTCTGATGCCGAGGCCTGCCAGTGTTCGTTGCAACTGCTGTCCTCGTGCAAGGCCACCAGCGGTGCTGCGAGTATCAACTCGTCTTCGATTACTTCGAAAATATCGATGAATCCGTCATCGCTGTAAATCGTGTCCAGGCTGCTGTCACGCAGCAGTTCGTCGCTTGCGTCTATCATCAGCTCGAACTCAAGCTCTAACGGCATATCCAATGACTGCAGGCAGCGCTGGCATTCCAGCTCGAGGCTGGTGCGGAGCTGCCCTTTAATCATTGGTATGTCGTATTCGTCACGCACAAACTCGAATGTGACGCTAATCTTGCGGTCATCATGTCCGCCGTCGCCCGGGTGTAACAGCTGTCCCAAACGCTCCAATTTCGATAATGCGATCTCGCCCTCGAAATAGCCGTTTCGGGTCACTTCCTTTTGGACCTGGTAGCGCCTACGCAACTTATCCTGCATAAGGCGGCGATTTTACATGCTTGTGGATAAGATTGTCTATTCAAATCGCGATTAAAATCAACCGATTATGCAATTGGCGCGGGCCTGTAATATACTGCGCTGCGGCGTTATTGCCGGCTCCGATCCGTATGGCGCCAACCTGACCAAAGCCGGGCCGTTCCCGCGAAAGCGGGAATCCTGTAGAAAGCGCTTTGAAGCCGTTTCAAGATCCTCGTTTTCGCGGGGATGACGAGCTTAATCGAGCGCTATTCGGGACCGGCATGTATTCGAAACCAGCTCCAATCCCGGGAATCAAATCCAGTGCAAGAGAAGATCATTCTGGCCAGCAGCTCACCCTATCGCAGACTGTTGCTCGATCGCCTGCGGCTCGACTACGAGTGCCACTCGCCCGACATCGACGAATCCGTCCACAGCGGAGAAGCGGCCACCGATTATGTTTGCCGCCTGGCCGAAGCCAAGGCGCAAGCGATTGCCCGCGATTACCCCGATGCTATCGTGATCGGCTCGGATCAGTGCGCCCTGCTTGACGAGCGCATACTCGGCAAACCCGGTTCGCATGAAAATGCCCTGCAGCAGTTACGCCGCGCACAGGGCAAGACCGTGGTATTTCATACCGCGGTCTGCGTCTTGAACCTGGCGAGGGATATCTGCCTGGTTGAGGACGTGCCTTTCGAAGTCGAATTCCGAAATCTGAGCGATCAACAACTGGCGCATTACCTGCTGGTCGAACAGCCCTATGACTGTGCAGGCAGTTTCAAGGCCGAAGGCTACGGCGCCTGCCTGTTCAAGGCTCTGCGCGGTGACGATCCCAACGCCCTGATCGGCCTGCCGCTGTTGAGGTTGACGACGATGCTGGAGAGCGCCGGGGTAACCGTGGTATGAGCCTCGTGCCCGTCAATTCATCGAAAGCCCGTCGAATAGCAATTCGCTGATACGCTGGCCGGCGCTACTGCCGATACGATCGGCTATCCGCTCGAGCAAATCGGTTTTGGGCGTGAAATCGACAACCTCTTCGGCCTCGAGCTCGCGTGCGACGCTGCGGGTGGTGCCGTAAGCATCCGCGAGTCCCAGCTTCACTGACTGCTCGCCGCTCCAGATCAGTCCGCTGAACAAGTCCTGGGTTTCGTCCAGGCGATCGCCCCTGCCCTGCTTGACCGCGTCGATGAAATGACCGTGCACCTGGTTCAGCATGGCTTGCAGGTGATCTTTCTGCTGTTGCTGCTCGGGCAGGAAGGGATCGAACAGGGCCTTGTTGTCCCCGGCGGTCAGAAGGCGTCTTTCGATGCCGAGTTTTTTCATCATATCGACAAACCCGAAAGCGTCCAGACGCACGCCGATGGAACCGACGAGACTCGACTTGTTGACATATATCCTGTCCGCGGCGGCGGCCACGAAGTAGCCGCCCGAGGCGGCGATATCGGTGACCACCGCGTACACCGGAACGGATTCATGCTCCTGCTTGAGGCGCATGATTTCATCGAAAATATAGGCCGACTGCACCGGCGAACCGCCGGGAGAGTTGATTTCGATGACAATACCCGCGGTGTCCTCGTGCTCGAACGCTTTCCTGAGCCCGGAAAGAACGTTTTTCGATCCGCCAGGTTCGTCATCGGCGATGACGCCGGACAATTTTACCAGCGCCGTGTGTTGCTCACCGTCGGCCTTGCCCGCAACCCCGGCGCCAGGGTCGCCCGCGCTCATCAGCGTAATCGTCACGACGCTCAGGTAAACGATAAAAAACAGCATGAAGAAAACGCGCCATCGACGTGCCCGCCGCTGCTCGGTGAGCGCGGCGAATACCAGCCGGTCGACCACTTTCTGTTGCTGCTCCGTGGACTGCGAACTGTCTTGGTTGGAACCTGTATCTGAATCTGTCATTGGTTATTCCTGTAACGGTGTTGCCGTAAAGCAATCAGGTCAGAGCCGTCTCACCCAGCACGGTTTCGAATTCCGTCGGCAACGGCGCATTGATTACCACTTCAGAAGTGTAGTCGCAAAATGGCAGTTCAAGGCTGGCAGCATGCAACATCAGGCGTTTTATCTTGCGTTGACGCATGCTGCGATTGAATTCGCTATCGCCGTATTTTTCGTCGCCGACGATGGCGTGCCCCTGCGATTGGCAATGCACCCTGATCTGATGGGTTCGGCCGGTGACCAGTTGTACCTGGATTATGCTGTAGTGCTTGCCGCCGCGTAACAGCCGTATCCGGCTCAGGGCGGTCTTGCCATTGCTATCTACCCTTACTCTTCGCTCGCCATTGGGCAGAAGAAATTTTTTCAGCGGCAGATTCAGCTCGACAAGTTCCGCCGGCCAGTCACCCTGAACCATGGCGATGTAGTTCTTGTTGAGCTGGTTATCACGCAGCAAATTCTGCATGCCCAGCAACGCCTGCCTGTTTTTTGCCAGCATCAGGCAACCGCTGGTGTCTCGATCGAGACGATGGACCAGTTCGATCTCGGTTTGCGGATAAAGCAGGCGCATCGCGTCGATGACACCATAGTCGACACCGGAACCGGCATGCACCGCAAGGCCGGCGGGTTTGTCGATAATCAGAATATCGTTGTTTTCGAACAGCACCGACTGTTCGAGCCTGGAAAGCAATGACTTCGGCGGCCGCGGCGCCACCGGTTTTTCCTGCTGCAGTTGCATCGGCGGTATCCTGACCTGATCACCAATTTGCAGCTTGTACTCGGGCTTGCAGCGTTTCTTGTTAACCCGAACCTCGCCTTTTCTGATAATGCGATAAATGCGCGTGCGCGGCACCTCGCCAAGCCGCTTGATGAGGAAATTATCGAGCCGCTGGTTGAGTTGCGCAGCGGTCACTTCAACCAGGCTGACCGGGGTTTTTTGTGGCTTATTTGAATTCAATGGATGGCAGTAACAACAAACTGTGTTATATTCGCGGCGTAGCATTGTACTGCCTAATACCTGGGCAAAACACTACCAATACAGTTTTTTAGCGGAGAGCACACCGCGAGCGCGGCTGTTTTCCAGAAGAATTAGTCCCCGGAGGCGATTTACAGGCGCCTTGATCAGGGGGCATTAACACATACCGGCTTATGTACTGCCTCATACTCAGTATTGCTTACATTAAAAGTTTCCCAACGATAATCGGTTTGACCAGAACCGACTGCTCGGGCTCATTTGGCCCGCAACAAAAAATGGAAACGCTCTCGGCAATCTCTGAAGTTCGCAGCGCCCGGCCGTTCAAGCAAGGCAACTATTTCAATGAAACGTATTCTAATCAACGCCACTCAGGCCGAAGAGCTGAGAGTGGCCATGGTCAATGGCCAGCGACTCTACGATCTCGATATCGAAGTACCCTCTCGAGAACAGAAAAAATCGAACATCTACAAGGGTAAGATTACCCGCGTCGAACCCAGCCTCGAAGCTGCATTTGTCAATTATGGCGCCGAGCGCCACGGCTTCCTGCCTTTCAAGGAAATCGCCAAGCAGTATTTCGGCGATGCACCCCGCGACGACAACGGCAAGCCCGTTCTCAAGGACGCCCTCAAGGTCGACCAGGAGATTATCGTGCAGGTCGAGAAAGAGGAGCGTGGCAACAAGGGCGCCGCACTCACCAGTTTTATCAGCCTGGCCGGCAGATTCCTGGTTGCGATGCCGCAAAACCCGCGGGCCGGCGGGGTTTCCAGGCGCATCGAAGGCGAAGACCGCGATGAGCTGAAAAAGGTGCTGGCGCAGCTCGAAATGCCCGAAGGCATGGGCGTTATCGTGCGCACCGCCGGTGTCGGCCGCAGCGCCGAGGAAATGCAATGGGACCTCGACTACCTGACCCAGGTCTGGTCGGCCATCGAAAAAGCCGCCGACGGCAAGAAGGCGCCATTCCTGATTTACCAAGAATCGGAGATCGTCGTGCGCGCGTTGCGCGATCACTACCGTAACGACATCGGTGAAATTCTGATCGATTCGGAGAAGGCCTATCAACAGGCGCATGATTTCATGTCGATGGTTATGCCGGGATCGATCAACAAGCTAAAGCGCTTCGACGACAAGCTGCCGCTGTTCAATCGCTTCCAGATCGAAAACCAGATCGAGTCCGCTTTTTCACGCCAGGTAAACCTGCCCTCCGGCGGTGCCATAGTTATCGATCATACCGAGGCCCTGACATCGATCGATATAAACTCCGCGCGCGCCACCCGCGGCAGCGATATCGAAGATACCGCGAAGATGACCAACCTCGAAGCCGCCGATGAAATCGCGCGCCAGTTGCGCATTCGCGACCTCGGCGGTCTGATCGTCATCGATTTTATCGATATGATGCAGAACAAGAATCAACGCGAAGTCGAATCCCGCCTGCGCAACGCCGTATACGAAGACCGCGCCAGGGTTCAGATCGGGCGCATTTCGCGTTTCGGCCTGCTGGAAATGTCGCGTCAGCGGCTGCGCCCTTCGCTAGAGGAATCGAGCCAGATAGTCTGTCCACGCTGCAGCGGTCAGGGCACTATTCGAGATGTCGAGTCACTGTCGCTGGCAGTGCTGCGCCTGCTCGAGGAAGAGGCCCTGAAGGACAACACCGGCAAGATCCTGGCCAAGATTCCGGTCGAATGCGCCACTTATCTTCTCAACGAAAAGCGCGAGAAAATCGATTCGCTCGAACAGCGACGCGACGTGCATATCGTCGTAATCCCCGATCCGAAGCTGGAAACACCGCACTACGAGATCGAACGCGTAAAGGACAACGACACTCATCGACACGAATCGAACTACAAGAAATCCTACGAACTGACCACCGACGAAGAACCGGTCGACCTGGTTGAAATGGCCAGCAGCACCACGGTAACGCCTGAAAAAGCCGCTGTTCAACGGGTTGCGCCGCCGGGACCGAGGCCGGTTGCCGCGCCAGCCGAAGCGGCACCCGCCGGCGGATCCGAAACGCGCGTCGGCCTGCTCGGCAAAATCATCAATTTACTGGTCGGTGGAAGCGACAAGCCGGCCGAGGAAAAGCAGGAAACCGAGGCCAGGCCCGAAAATCGCCAGGGCCGGGGCGGCAATCGTGGTCGCCGCGGCAAGTACCGCGGTGGTCAAAATCGGCAACGCGGTAACGCCAACGCCAAAGGCGCTGACGGCAACAAGCGTAGCCAGGGGCAGGACAAGGATCAGCGCAGCCAGGAGAAATCCGCTACCCAGGAAGGCAAGCGCGGCGGACAATCACGTTCCGGACGCTCCCGGGGCGGAAATCGCGGCGGCCGGGGTCGCGGTGGGCGCCAGCAGGATAACAGGACACAACAGGATAAAAACACAGCACCCGAGGGCAATGAAAAATCCGCCCAGGGCGACGCCGACAAGCCTCGCTCGGGTAATAAACGGCCTGCACCGGCAAAACAGGATGAGCAGGCCTCATCCAGGCAAATATCCGCGGATAGCGCTTCGAACGAACAAAAGCCAAACAAACCGGACGTCAGTATCGACGGCAAAGCCAAAGCGGAGTCAGGCAAGACTCGTAGCGGCGAAGACAAGTCCGGCGTCCAGCCGAAAAAGAATGCCGAAAAGAAAACCGGTGGCGGCGCCGAGGCTGCCGAGTCGAAGCCGAAGTCCGATAGCAAACCCGCTGGCGGCGCCGAGGCTGCCGAGTCGAAGCCGAGATCCGATAGCAAACCCGCTGTAAAAGCGGCAACCGAATCGGCGCCGAAGCTAGAAAAGGCCGAGGCCAGGGTGGAAAAAACTGAGAAAAAACCACCGGTCGACGCGGTGAAAACCGAGGCGGCTACGCCGGCAATCAACCAGGACTGATAAAACCTCCGCCGACCCGAAGCGCTTCGCTTCGGGCCGGCGTCCTGATTTACTTTTTCAGTTCCTTGAGGATTTCATCGGTAATATCTACCGCGTCACTGGCATAGGCAATACCGGCATCGGTAAAAATGAAGTCATAGCCCTGTTTTTCGCCGTAAGCCTGGATCACGGCCTTGATAGAGATCTGAACCTGTTGCAGCAACTCTCGCTGCTTGGCCTGTAAGTCTTCCTTCAGCGACTGCTGCTCGAACTGAAACCGACGCTTATTCTGAACAATGTTGTCTTCGGCTTTTTTCTTTTGCTCGGCGCTCATGATGGCGCTGTCGTTCTGGTAAGTTTTTTCCATTTCCTGTATTTCCTGCGCCAGGCTTCGCAGGCTTTGCTCACGATCGCCGAACTGCTCCTGTAGCGCCTTGTTGGCTTCTACTGCCTGCGGCGACTGCTCCAGCAATACTTTGGATTTTATAAATGCGTTACCACCGGCGGCGTTTAGCCCAAAGCTCATTACTGCCAGCAAAACAAATGTAGTTAATTTCATGCGTTGATGTCTCTCGTTAGTTTAAAGCGGATTCCTGATCCATGGCTCGCTGATTTAACAGCTTTTCAATATTTTTTGCATCCTCGAACAGCTTTTTAATACTTTCCTGGCTGTACGGATTACCGATATCCTCGGGTTTTGAAGTTGTCTGGCTACTCGGAGCGTCATTCTTCGGCGCGACCTCCGGCGCCGGGATTTCAACTGCCTGAATGACGTTGGTGTTAGGGTCGAATCCCTTGACGGTGTACTCGATGCCATCCGCCGGGGGCTCGGTTGTAAACTGAACATTACCATCGGCATCATACCATTTGTAGAACAGATCCTTGCCCGCCAGATCGCCGTCCGATGCACCCGGCATATCGATACTCGGCATCTTCGGCATATCGGGCAGATTGAAATCGGGCAGACTGAAATCGGGCAGACTGAAATCGGAAAAACTCAACAGCGTCTTGCCGTCTGGACCCTTTAGAATCGTAAACGGCAATAACATAGCCAAAATCAGTACCGCGATCATCAGTTTCGCAAACAGTTTCATCAGGAGAACCGGATCCGTTTCGTTCCTGCAGAGTATAGTCTCTTAGGACCGAATTTCAGTCATCCCGTTCATATATGGCAACAGCACATCGGGAATTTTGATGCTGCCGTCGGCCTGCTGGTAGTTTTCCATGATCGCAATCAGCGTGCGGCCGACCGCAAGCCCCGAGCCATTGAGAGTATGCACCAGTTCCGGCTTGCCGGT
>CALJQI010000269.1 GCA_937980285.1 uncultured Gammaproteobacteria bacterium
GTTCGGACCGGCGAGTGTTCGTCGATGCCCTTGCCGGCGCGCGTGCCCAGTTTGCTGTGGTCTCGTGACAGCAGCATCAGCGCCACCCGCGTCAGGTGGAGGTCGTCGTGCAGGTGACCGAGCAGCAGGTCGAGTAACTGAGCCTGCGTCGGATTTTGTGTCCGCAGCAGCGCCTTGATGCGATGTTCGAATTCCTGCCCGCCGGGATCGGTTTTGAGTTCGAGTTGAACGGCCGGTTTGTCCGTTTGCTCGAGATCGGGCAGCATGATTAACCGCGACGCCGCCGGTAGCACGTCGTCGAAAGGACTTTTACGCGCGCAAGCGATCGCGACTTGCTGCAGCTGTCTATCGAAACCTTCCAGTGACTGATTCAGATAGGCCGCGCAGACTTCCTCGGTTGCCTTCATCGCCGAGTGATACCAGCCAATTTCGGCCTGGTGGGATACGTCTGCCGCCAGCTGAATCAGGCGAGCCTTGCGCCCCGCGGGGATATTCTCGTCGAGCGATTCGGTTACCAGCGCCGGCAGGTAGGATTTCTCGGCGTAAATTCGGCCGAGCTCGTGAAAGTCGAAACTGAACACATCTTTTGCGGCATTGGCGTCGATCCCCAGTTGTCGAAACTTCTGCTGGTAACGCTGGTAACGTTCGTGGTCGAACAGGCAGGCGCAGAATTCGCCAATATTGTGCATTAACGCGGCGCTGCGGATTTCGTTGATGGCGCGGATGCCCTGGATACTGACGAAACTCTCGAGCTGCGCCAGCAGGTGATAGGTCCGGCTCATGAGCTGATGATAGGCCTGGCGGCGCAACGCGTCGGGGTGGGTTTCGCCCAGCACCTTGTGCTGCATTACCAGGTCGGCGATCTTGCCGTCGCCGAGCAGGCTCAAAGCGGCATGTACCGAATCGACGGACTGCTTGTTGCCCTGCACCAGCTGGTTGTTGACTTCGTGATAAAGGCTAACGCTCATGCCGGGATCGAGAACGATGACCTCGGCCAGGTCGCGCAGGGTTTTGGTATGGTCTTCGAGGATTTCGAGGGCCCGGGCGTGCAGGACTTCGAGCGCCGGGATAATGTCGTGATGGGACGACAGCCAGGTTCGCGCTGCAGATTCTGTCATCGTTGTTCAGGATTCCCTGGCGCTACTCAATGATTCCATCTGTTTACCGTGTATGTGCTTGATGAGGATTTCGCGATCCGCCTCGTGCAGGTGCTCGAAATCCAGCGAAATTCTGTATTCGCCCGGGCCCTGGTCCGAATCCGTTTCAACCAGCACCACGCGGGCAATAATGACAAGCCTCAGTCCCGAGGGCAACAGTTTTAATTTCAATTCGAGCCGGTCGTCCTGCTGCGGCGCTTCGACGTCGTAGTAGGAAATTCCCTGGGCGCTGAGATTACTGCTTTTCCTGGTCATCGACTGCTCGTCCTCGTCGAGCAGCAGCTTTTCCGTCAACCGGTCTATCTGTTTCTCCAGCACCGACAGGTAGCGGCCCAGCTCGGGCATCTTTTTGTCGATCTGGTGGCGGTCGGCAATATGCTGCGAAATCTGGAAGTTGAAGTCGTTGCGAATCGAAAACGCGTGCTCGTTGGACCAGAAGTCCTCGAGTCGCTGGTCGAATTCACCGGCCTCGATCCGGTTCGTCGAAATCATGACGTCTTCCTCGATACGGTAGTATCGCCTTCTCTCTGCCGTCATTACTGTTCCGCTTCCTGCTGGTCGACGTAGTCGACGTTGTCAGCGGGTGATTCGCCTTCGATGGCGTGCCGGTTGCCGTGCAGCACGCTGATTTCGACGCGGCGATTCCTGGCGCGGTTCTCCCAGCTGTCGTTGGGCACGATGGGTTCGTTATCGGACAGCGCCCTGATCTCCATGCGCTCGGGATCGACATCGCCTTCGCGGATAAGAAAATGAACCACGCTGGCGGCGCGCGCGGCCGACAGGTCCCAGTTGGAGCGGAATCGGCGGGTTTCTATCGGGATGTCGTCGGTATGCCCGGAAATGACGAAGTGCCCGTCGCGTTGATTGAGCACATCGGCAATCAGCTTCAGTATGGGCAGGAATTCCTGCTGGAGCTCGGCTCGTCCCGAGCCGAACGAGCCGCGTTCGCGAATCCTGATCAATACGCGATCGCTGAACGCCTCGACCTCGAGCAAGCCGTCTTCGATCGCCTCCGCCAGTGCATCCTGTAACTCCTCGGCTTCGGCCTGGGCCTCGCGCTGGGCTTTTTGCTCGGCGATTTTCTGCGCCTCGGCTTCGCCCATGCCGCCATCGTTCTTCGACTCGGAATCGGTGTAGTCGAGATTGGTCTTGGTGTCGTCGCTGGTTTTTTCGCGCATGATTTCCAGCGGCGTGACCTCGGTCGGTTTGCCGGGGCTATACTGCTTGGCAATGACGCTGGTGCCCTTGGGAATTTCGGTGGCCTTGACGATGCGCTGCACGCCGAAGGCGAGCTTGAGCGCGCCGGCCACCTGCTTGTACTTGAGCACGTCCATCTCGGCGAATGACAGCAGCAGCACGAAAAAGCACATCAGCAGCGCCATCATGTCGGCAAAGGTCGCGAGCCAGGGGGGTAGCCCTTCCTCGCATGGTGGGCAATCGCATTCTTCGCTCATCGTCCGTGACCTAGTCTTCTTCCTCGCGTTTGCTCTCCGGCAGGTAGGCGTTGAGCAATTGTTTCAGTACGCGTGGATTGGTGCCTTCCTGGATGCCGTTGATGGATTCCAGGATCAGGTCCTTGTTGAGTTTCTCGTAGCCGCTGATCAGGATCAGTTTTTCGGCCAGCGGCGAAGCGAAGGCGTTGGCGATGATGGCGCCGTAAAGAGTGGTCAGCAGCGCGACCGCCATGGCGGGGCCGATTGCCGCCGGGTCCGACATGTTCGACAGCATTTGCACCAGGCCGATCAGGGTGCCGATCATGCCCATCGCCGGCGCGTAAACCGCCATGGCCTTGAACATGTTGGCGCCGATGGTATGACGCTCGATCGACATGTTGATGTCCTTGGCGAGCAGGTTTTTAACGATTTCCGGCGCGTGGCCGTCGATGCACAGGCTGATCCCGCGCTCGAGGAATGAGTTGCTGATTTCGCGGCCTTCCAGCGCAAGAATGCCTTCCTTGCGCGCGACATTGGCGAGTTCGACCGACTCTTCGATCAGGTTTTGCGGGGCATCGAGCTTGTAAAAGAATCCCTTGAGCGCAATTTTGAACGAACCCAGGAAATTTCCCAGCGTAATTCGCATCAGGGTAACCGCGAAGGTGCCGCCGACCACGACCAGCATCGAGGGTGCGTTGACGAATATGATGAACGGACCGCCGAGGCTAATTGCCGCGCCAATGATGACGTATGCCAGTAGGAATCCGACAAGTGTTGCGATGTCCACCCAATTGCTCCTGCTTGCTATGGTACAAAGAGTAAGTTCAGTTCAGAGCAAAAATGCCGGTATGCTCGTATTGGGTGTATCGGTCGCCGGGTCCGAATCTTTAGCCCGAATACG
>CALJQI010000270.1 GCA_937980285.1 uncultured Gammaproteobacteria bacterium
TGGCCCGAGTTGGCTTTTTGCACGGCATCCATGGCGAGCGCCCGAATCGCATTGGCAAGCGTTTTACGAGATGACATTGATCGCCTCCGAAACCGAAGTTTTCAGCATAAGTTATTGATAGTTCTAAAGTATTTAAGGTTACTCATGTTCAGTTACCGATCCGGCCGGTAATTCACTTTCACCACTACAGACGCACTCTCGGCAAGGCGCGCTATTCTCTCGTAAATGCAAATTGACGGCAACACATAAAATCTTTTATGGGTATCCAGCTTTTATATAAGCTCGATAATCAATGCTGTCATTTTGATTTGTCTTACATATAATGCGCTATTTTTACAATCGGGCGGAGAAAGCGTATGTCGGGTTCCTATATTTTTACTTCCGAATCGGTATCGGGCGGCCATCCGGACAAGATGGCAGATCAGATTTCCGACGCGGTGCTTGACGCCCTGCTGGAAAAGGACCCGCGTTCCAGGGTCGCCTGTGAAACCCTGGTCAAGACCGGCATGGTCATGCTCGCCGGAGAAATCACCACCGATGCCTGGGTTGACGTAGAAGCGCTGGTGCGCGAAACCGTTTGCGAAATCGGTTACGACAACCCGGAATGCGGCTTCGACGGCAAAACCTGCGCGGTGCTGACCGGCCTCGGCAAGCAGTCCGGCGATATCGCCATGGGCGTTGACGAGGGTGACGAGAAGGAACAGGGCGCCGGCGACCAGGGCCTGATGTTCGGCTACGCCTGTAATGAAACCGATGTACTGATGCCAGCACCGATTACCTATGCTCACCGCCTGGTGCGCCGTCAACACGAAGTGTTCAAGTCCGGCGAACTAGACTGGCTGCAGCCCGACGCCAAGAGCCAGGTCACTTTACGCTACGAGCACCACAAGCCGGTAGGCCTCGATGCCGTGGTACTGTCGACCCAGCACAAGGATTCGGTGGATCTGGCGACCCTGCGCGAAGGCGTCATCGATACCATTCTGAAACCGGTACTGCCGGCTGAATGGCTGGCGCAATGCAAGAACGAAAACATCCACATTAATCCGACCGGACGCTTTGTCGTCGGCGGTCCGGTGGGTGACGCCGGCCTGACCGGGCGCAAAATTATCGTCGATACCTACGGCGGCATGGCGCGTCACGGCGGCGGCGCTTTTTCCGGCAAGGATCCGTCCAAGGTCGACCGTTCCGCGGCCTACGCGGCGCGTTACGTGGCGAAAAATATCGTTGCCGCGGGCATAGCGGAACGCTGCGAAGTCCAGGTTTCCTACGCCATCGGCGTTGCCGAGCCGACTTCTATCAGCGTCGATACCTTTGGCACCGGGGCGATCGCCGACGACAGCATCATTCGCCTGATTCGCGATCATTTCGATTTGCGTCCCAAGGGATTGATCGCGATGCTCGACCTGATCCAGCCGATCTACAAGGCGACCGCGGCCTATGGCCACTTCGGGCGCGAAGATCTCGATCTGAGCTGGGAACGTACCGACAAGGCCGAAGCGCTGAAGGCCGACGCCGGCCTGTAACCGTGCCCGCACGGGGCTGATCCAAATTGACAGCCGTACGTATATAGATACAATATTCGGTCCCCTGAACCGGGGGACTTGTGTGCGAGGAGCGTTGCGACAGCCAAACAAACTGCCAGGCTCGCCCACAGTATCCATTCAACGACGCTCATAAATAGTTTGGAGATTATTTATGAGTGCTAACGCGCAAGACGTCATCAAAGACGATTACAAAGTAACCGACCTGTCGCTTGCTTCCTGGGGTCGCAAGGAAATCGCTATCGCCGAAACCGAAATGCCGGGACTGGTATCCCTGCGCGGCAAGTATGGCGCCGAGCAGCCGCTCAAGGGCGCGCGTATCGCCGGTTCGCTGCACATGACCATCCAGACAGCGGTTCTGATCGAGACCCTGGTCGCGCTCGGCGCCGAAGTGCGCTGGGCGTCCTGCAAGATCTTTTCCACCCAGGATCATGCCGCCGCCGCGATTGCCGACTCCGGCGTGCCGGTATTCGCGATCAAGGGTGAATCACTGGAAGACTACTGGCAGTACACGCATAGACTCATGGAGTGGCACGACGGCGGCACGCCAAACATGATTCTCGATGATGGCGGCGACGCCACCATGCTGATCAACCTCGGCGCCAAGGCCGAGCAGGATATTTCGGTTCTCGATAACCCGGGTACCGAGGAAGAGACGATTGCATTTGCCGCCATCCGCGCCAAACTCGCCGAGTCGCCCAACTGGTATTCGACCATTCAGCAAAACATCAAGGGCGTGACCGAAGAAACCACCACCGGCGTGCACCGCCTTCACCAGATGCAGGCGCGCGGCGAACTGCCGTTTCCGGCCTTCAACGTTAACGATTCGGTCACCAAGTCCAAATTCGACAATCTTTACGGTTGCCGCGAATCGCTGGTCGACGGCATCAAACGCGCCACCGACGTAATGATCGCGGGCAAGGTTGCCGTGGTTCTCGGCTATGGCGACGTCGGCAAGGGTTGTGCACAGTCGCTGAAGGGGCTGGGCGCCACTGTCATGGTGACCGAAATCGATCCGATCTGCGCCTTGCAGGCGTCGATGGAAGGCTTCCGCGTGGTTACCATGGACGATGTCTGCAGCCAGGCTGACATATTCGTCACCACCACCGGTAACTTCAATGTTATCCGCAAGGACCACATGGACCAGATGAAGAACCAGTCGATCGTCTGCAACATCGGCCATTTCGACAATGAAATCCAGGTTGCCGAAATGAAAGGCTACGAGTGGGAAAACATCAAGCCGCAGGTCGATCACATCATCTTCCCGGACGGACGACGCATCATCCTGCTGGCCGAGGGTCGCCTGGTCAACCTCGGTTGCGCCACCGGCCACCCCAGTTTCGTGATGTCCAATTCGTTCACCAACCAGGTGCTGGCGCAGATGGAAATCTTCTGCAATCCCGGCAAGTACGGCAACGAAGTCTACGTGCTGCCCAAGCACCTGGACGAAGAGGTCGCGCGTCTGCACCTGGACAAGATCGGCGCCAAACTGACCACCCTCACCCAGGAACAGGCAGACTACATCGGCGTCAAGGTCGAAGGTCCTTACAAGCCCGAAACCTATCGCTACTAGCCAGGCGGCGTCGATGCGGATGTCCCGCGTGCACATCGACGCCGAGCTTGTCAACGGGCAGATCATCGCCCTCGACAAGCGCCGCGGTCATTACCTGAAAAACGTGCTGCGCCTGAAACCAGGCGCGGCCTTTTTTTTGTTCAACGGCCGTGAGGCCGTCGACTATCACGCCACCCTGCTTGCCGACGGCAGGCAGATCAAGGCTGAAATAGGCGCCGCGCAACCACTGGCGACCGAATCCGGGCTCACCACTGAAGTCATCCAGGGCCTGGCCCGCGCCGATCACATCGACTGGATGATCCAGAAGACGACCGAGCTCGGCGTCAGTAAAATATCGCTCTTCAAAGCAGAACGCACGCAGTCACCGCTGAAATCGGCGCAGCTGGACAAGAAACTCGCGCACTGGCAGCGTGTCGCGATCAGCGCCTGCGAACAGTGCGGTCGCGCAATCATTCCCGAAATCGTGTTCCACCCCGCACTCGAACAGGCGCTGGGCGACTTGCCCGACTCGTTCAGGCTATTACTGGATTTCGACGGCCAGCCGCTGGCCTCGGCATTGCAGCCGGCGCAGTCACGGGTATCGATACTGCTGGGTCCGGAAGGCGGGTTGAACCCGCAGGAGATCGAACTCGCGAAAGATGCCGGATTCCAGCCTGTCGGCCTCGGTTCACGAGTGCTGCGCACCGAAACCGCGGCCACCGCGGCATTGGCCATCATCCAGTCGGGTCTTGGTGACCTGGGTC
>CALJQI010000271.1 GCA_937980285.1 uncultured Gammaproteobacteria bacterium
TCGCGCCAGGCAGTTGCCAAACAGCGGGGAAATTTCCGGCGCGGTGACAAAATCGCCAAACACGCCAAACTTGATCGCGTTACCCGAGTAATAGCCGAGGCCAGGTTCGTACAGGGCCATGCGCATGTATTCGTCGAATCCAATCACGCCGCCACGGTCGTCGATACGGGCGACAATGGCTTCCACCAGTCGATTGCTGTAGGCGATGGCGTCGGCATCGGGTTGCGGCAACGCCAGACCCTCGGAATCAATGCCGCCCGGCTTATCCATCGATACTACGAAACGCTGTGCCGCCATCTGGCGTCTGCTTGCAGGAATGATATGATTGCATTTTTCGGGTTCTTAAAGTAATGCTGTTATCAGGCAAAACTGCGCTGGTTACCGGGGCAGCCGGACGTCTGGGTGCGCAGATCGCCCGCACTCTACATCAAAACGGCGCAAATCTCATTATCCATTACCGCCGTTCGTCGAGAGACGCGCAGGCGCTGGTAACCGCGCTCAATCAGCAGCGCGAAGATTCGGCGCGCGCGATCGCCGCCGAGCTGGCCTCGGCGACAGAACTGGAAGCGCTCGCGGCTGACGCATGCTCGGCTTTCGATGGCCTCGACCTGTTGGTCAATAATGCTTCCAGCTTTTATCCAACGCCTTTCGGCAACATCGATCTCGAATCCTGGGACGACCTGATTGCCAGCAACTACCGCGCCCCGCTGTTCCTCGCGCAGGCCTGCTACCCGGCATTGAAAAAGTCGAAAGGCTGTATCATCAACCTGCTCGATATTTACGCCTCGATGCCGTTGAATCAGCATAGCGTCTACTGCAGCGCCAAGGCCGCTAACCAGATGCTGGTCAAATCACTGGCGCTGGAACTGGCGCCCGAAGTGCGGGTTAACGGCATTGCACCAGGCGCCATACTGTGGCCCGAGGCCGTCGACTCCGCGGCGCGGCAACAATCGATTCTCGATCAGATTCCGCTGCAGCGCAGCGGCGAACCGGGGAACATCGCCGATACGGCGCTGTTCCTCGCCAGCAACGACTATATTACCGGCGAAGTCATCCGCGTGGATGGCGGCCGCCTGCTGAAGACCTGAGGAAAGAAATGGCCAAGTACTGGAGCAAGCTGGTGGAAAGTCTCGACCCCTACGTGCCGGGCGAGCAACCCCAGGACCAGCAATACATCAAGCTCAACACCAACGAAAGCCCCTACCCGCCGCCGCCTGCGGTGGCGCAGGTGTTGAAGAGCTTCGATGCCGACCGACTGCGCCGCTACCCCGATCCGCAAAGCGGCCAACTGGTCCAGGCGCTGGCCGACTATCATGATCTCGACCCGCGGCAGGTGTTTGTCGGTAACGGCTCGGACGAGGTGCTGGCACACGCGTTCCAGGCCTTTTTCAAACAGGACGAGGCGATTCTGTTTCCTGACATCAGCTACAGCTTTTACCCGGTTTACTGCAACCTCTACCAGATCGCCTTCGAAACGGTCGCGCTCGACGACGACTTCCGCATCGACTTCGACGGCTTTCGACGCGCCAACGGCGGCATCATCCTGCCCAACCCTAACGCACCGACCGGGATCGCGCTCAATCTCGCCGAGATTCGCGAAATGCTGGCCGACAATCCCGAATCGGTGGTTATCATCGACGAAGCCTATGTCGATTTCGGCGCTGAATCGGCGCGCTCGCTGATAGCCGAGTTCGAAAACCTGCTGGTGGTGCAAACCTACTCCAAGTCGCGCAACCTGGCCGGGTTGCGACTGGGCTTCGCGCTCGGTAACGAAAACCTGATCGAGGCTTTGCAGCGCGTCAAAAACTCCTTCAATTCGTATCCGATCGACAGCCTGACCAGCGCTATCGGCCTCGCGGCGCTGGCTGACGAAACCTATTTCCAGGACTGTAACCGGCGCGTGATCGAGAGCCGCGAACGGCTGTCGGGCGCGCTGGGAGAACTGGGCTTCGAAGTGTTTCCGTCGAGCGCCAACTTCGTTTTCACGCGTCACCGGCAATGCGCCGCGGAAACCCTGTACCTCGAATTGAAAAAGGCGGGCATCCTGGTGCGCTACTTCAGTAAACCACGTATCGACGACTGCCTGCGCATCACCATCGGCACCGAGGCTGAATGCGAAAAACTGATCGAGGCGCTGAAAACCATCCTCGGCTAGAAACAAGCAACCGCGGGTGAACGGACACCGCAGCAATATGACTAGATCCCCGATGGCCCGGGGATGAAGCACTAGAACACTTTAAGCAAGGCGCCGGATTCGGTTTCTCGGCGACTAGCGGCCATGAATGGCCGCGGGACGGGCCAGGGACGGCCCACCGGAGCCGCGAGACCGAATCCGGTGCCTTGCGATCGAAGGAATATCGGCCAGCCCTGAAACAGTCTAACGTTACAAGATCCCCGCTTTCGCGGGGATGACTTCATTTACAGGTCGAGGGGGAAAAGGTCCAGCCGCGGCGCGGTCGGCGCCATGCGTTGCCATAGTACGGCATAGGTCTCGCCGTTTTCGGGGTGCGGGGTGTCGGGGGCCAGGTCCTGCAGGGGTTTCAGCACAAAGGCGTTTTCCAGTATTTCGGGGCGCGGAACCCTGATACCGGATGTGTTCAGCACCAGGTCGTCATAAGTCAGGATATCGAGATCGATCGAGCGGCTGGCGAACTTCGGCAGGCTGCGATCCCGCCCCAGCTGGTTCTCGATGTCGCGAAAAACTGCGTTCACCGCCTCGACGCCGAGCTCGGTATCGAGACCGACCACCAGGTTGAGAAAGTCGAAACCGTCGAATCCGACCGCGGCCGAATCGTAAACCGGGGACAGCTCGACGCGGCCGAAACGCTCGCGCAGCGCGGCGATCGCCTGCCGCAGTCGGGTTTCGCGTTCGACATTACTGCCACAGCCTACGTAGACGCGGGCGCTCATGCCGGTTTTTCACCGCGCTCGATGATGACACCCACCGATTTGGAGCCGCGCACCGCGCCTGGCTTGTGCAGCGTCAGCTTGACCCAGGGCACAGCGAACTCGCTGCGGATAATATTGCACACCTCTTCCGCCAGCGCCTCGACCAGCTCGTACTCGCTTTGCTCGACAAATTCGATCAGCCGCTTGGCAACGTCCTTGTAGCTCAGCGCGTCCTCGATTTTGTCCGTTTTTGCAGCCTTGCCGATATCGGTCGCCATCTCGATGTCGAGACTGATAACCTGCCGGATCTTGCGCTCCCAGTCATAAATTCCAATTACGGTTTCGATTTGCAGATCGTGGATGAAAACGATGTCCATCGGTTATTTATCCGTCTAAAATTGACAGCCTGCAATGTTAGCGGCTCGCCGCGGTAAAAGGAAACGCCAAAGCCCTGAAAAATGGAAAGATTTTGTCTCCAAGCCGCTTGAATCCTCGATATGCTTCTGGTAGAGTTCGCGCCCTCGTATTAATCTCGTATTCAACGGAGTTCCACCATGTCCCGGGTCTGTCAAGTGACAGGTAAAAAACCTGTTGCCGGAAATAACGTATCGCACGCGCACAACAAGACGCGCCGGCGCTTTTTGCCGAACCTGCACAGCCATAAATTCTGGGTCGAATCCGAGAATCGCTGGGTAAAACTGCGCGTTTCCGCCAAGGGCATGCGCATTATCGATAAAAACGGCATCGACGCGGTTATCGCCGACATGCGCAAGCGCGGCCTCAAGTGCTAGGAGTAAAATCATGAGAGATTTAATCAAACTGGTTTCGACCGCCGGCACCGGCCACTACTACACCACCGACAAGAACAAGAAGAACACCCCGGACAAGCTGGTGTTCAAGAAGTACGACCCGGTGGTACGCAAGCACGTCGAGTACAAGGAAGCCAAAATCAAGTAAACGGCGAGTCTTGATCGATACTGAAAAAAACCGGCGCGAGCCGGTTTTTTTATGCCTGAATTCTTCCTCTTTTACAGGCTTTAATATCGCCTCCAGTCAGGTATGATTAGTCACATATAAATCCCCGGGATCTCCATGACAGAGGCACTCGTTCAGGTTGAAAACCTGTCCCGTTATTACCAGAATCACTGCGCCATCAGCCATCTGAGCTTCAGCCTGAAAGCGGGCGAAGTACTCGGGTTCCTGGGCCCGAACGGCGCTGGTAAATCGACCACGATGCAGGTGATCAGCGGCAACCTGGCACCCACCGAAGGTGAGGTCAGCATTGCCGGTCACGACATCATCGAATCCCCGCGCGCGGCCAAGGCCCAGCTCGGCTACCTGCCCGAGCATCCCCCGGTATACCGCGATTCGAGCGTTGACGAGTATCTGAAGTTTTGCGCGCGCCTGCATCGCATCCCGTCGTCACGGCGAAAAGGCTCGCTGGATAGCGTCAAACAGCAATGCGGGCTGACCGAGGTCGGTGGACGCCTGATCGGCAACCTGTCGAAGGGCTATCAACAACGGGTCGGCATCGCGCAAGCCATTATCCACGACCCGCCGGTGGTCATACTGGACGAACCAACGGTCGGACTGGACCCGATCCAGATCCGCGAAATTCGCCAATTGATCCGCTCGCTCGGCAGCGAGCGCAGCGTCATTCTGTCGACCCACATACTTTCCGAAGTCCAGGCCACCTGCGACCGGGTGCAGATCATCCGCACCGGCGAGCTGATTTACAACGCTTCGACCGAATCCCTCAACCAGGGCCATGAACAATCCTACGCGGTCGCATTAAGGCAATCACCCGGGGTCGAGCAACTCGCTTCGCTGGCGGGCGTCGATCACGCGGAAAAACTGGAGGAGCGGCGTTATCGCGTGTTTTTCGCGCCCGATGCGACGCCCGACGCGCTGGTGACCGCGGCGGTCGAACGGGACTGGGGTCTTTACGAGCTGATTCCGGAACAGCAATCGCTCGAAGACCTGTTTATCGAATTGACGCATAACGAAGAGGCGAACGCGAAATGATCTGGGTAATCGCCCGGCGCGAGCTTGGCGCCATGTTCCTGTCGCCGATGGCCTGGATCATACTCGCCGTGATTCAAACCATTCTCGGTTACATGTTTCTCACCAACCTGGATAATTACTTCCTGTTGCAGCCGCAGCTGATGCAACTCGCCAATACGCCCGGCGTCACCGACGTCGTCATCACCCCGCTAATGCAGGTGGCAGCGATTATCTTGCTGATGGTGATGCCGCTGATGACGATGCGCTCGATAGCCGATGAAAAGCGCAACCGCACGCTCAGCCTGCTGATTTCGGCGCCGCTGGGCATGACCGAAATCGTGCTCGGCAAGTTTCTCGGACTGGTATTGTTTATCGTTATCCTGGTCAGCATGCTGATGCTGATGCCGCTGTCGCTGTATCTCGGCACCAGTCCCGACGCCGGCAAGCTGTTTTCGATTTACCTGGGCATGCTGTTACTGCTGGCGTCATTTGCCGCCATCGGACTTTACCTGTCGAGCCTGACCGAGAACCAGACCATAGCCGCGATCTCCACTTTCGGCGTACTGCTGATGTTGTGGATTATCGACTGGATCGGCTCATCGGTGAGCAACGGGCAGTCGATTCTCACCTACCTGTCGATACTCAAACACCACCAGGCAATGCTCGAGGGCGTATTCAGGTCCAGCGATATCGCCTATTACCTGCTGCTGATCAGCGGCTTCCTGGTGCTGACGATTCGCCAGCTCGACCGCGAGCGCCTGTTGTGAAGGTCGACGCGCGCACCCGTTTGCAGTATCGCATCCAGTCCGGTGTATTCCTGCTGCTGTTTATCGCGCTAATGGCGGTACTGGCCTCGATTACCGATCGCTACTCGTTAACCATCGACATGAGCGCCAACCAGCGCAACAGCCTGTCGCAGGAATCGGTTCGCCTGGTGGCCGAAATCGAAGGCCCGCTCGAGGTAACTATTTTCGTTTCACCGGTAAACGGGAGCAAGGCGCTGCTCGAAGCCCTGTTCGAACGCTACCGACTGCTGCAGCCGAATATCCGCGTCAGCAGCCTCAATCCCGACCTGCATCCGGATTTACTGCGCATTCACGACATCCGCTACGACGGCGAAGTGCTGATCGAGTACGGCGGCCGCAGCGAAAAGGTATCGCAGGTGAGCGAGGCCGCCGTCAGCAGCGCGATCCAGCGCCTGCTGCGCCAGGGCGAGCGCTGGCTGGTTTTCCTCGAGGGTCACGGTGAACGCAATCCCTATCGCGAAGCCAATCACGACTTTAGCCAGTTCGCCACCGAGCTGGCCAGCCGGGGTTTCCGCATCGAAAGCCTGAACCTGACGAAAGCCGGCAGCATCCCGCAAAACACCAACGTGCTGGTGCTCGCCAGCCCGAAGGTGCCGCTATTACCGGGCGAGATCGATATTCTGCGCGCCTGGATCGAAGACGGCGGCAACCTCGTATGGCTGGCCGATCCGGAGCAGGCGATCGATGGGCTGGACATGCTCGCGGACCAGCTTGCGGTCGAGTTCCTGCCCGGCATCATCGTCGATCCGAATAGCCAGTTAATGGGGCTCAACCGGGTCGATTTCGCGCTGGTAGGCGAGTACCCGCGCCACCCGGTGACGCAGAACCTGGGCAGCCTGTCGCTGTTCCCGCAGGCGCAGGCGCTCGAGTTTCACGGCGACGACGTCTGGCAGCAACAGATCTTCCTGCGCAGCGACGAACGTAGCTGGAATGAAACCGGCGAATTGCGCGGTGAAATATTCAACGGCGACCATGAAGATGAAATCCAGGGGCCGCTGAATATCGGTTTCACGCTGGCGCGCAGCCACCAGAACGAAGCCGGCGAATTGTTCGACCAGCGCGTCGCGATCATCGGCGACGCCGATTTCCTGTCCAACCGTTACCTCGGTAACGGCAGCAACCTGGAAATCGGCGTCAACCTGCTCAACTGGCTGAGCCACGACGATCAACTGATCGCCATCAGCCCGCGACCGGCGCCCGATACCCGCCTCGAGCTGTCGCCGCAGAAGCAGATTTTCATCGCCACCTTTTTTCTCGTGCTAATGCCGCTGGGACTGCTCGCCAGCGGCTTGCGCATCTGGCTCAAGCGACGTAGACGCTAATGCTTTCGCGGCGCATGATCATCAACTTTGTTCTGATCTTTTTGATCATTCTGTTCACCTGGGTCGGCAACCGCTTCGATGTGCAACCCGGGTTCCAGCCGCAGTTGGCAATTACCGATATCAAGGCCGCCGATATCCTGTCGATGGAAATCAAAACCGCGGACGCCTCGCTGACGCTCGCGCGCCGGCCCGACGGCTGGCGTATCGAATCCCCGATTCGCTGGCCCGCCAACAACGTCAATATCGAGCGCCTGATCGACATCGTCAACAGCCAGACCGAGTCGCGGCTCGACGCCGCCGAAATCGACCTGGCACCCCTCGGGCTCGATTTTCCGCGCGCGATGCTGCGCCTGAACGATACCCGCGTGCTGTTCGGCGCCAGCAACAATATCGGAGAGCGACGCTACACGATGATCGATTCAACCGTGTTTTTGTTACCCGATATACACCTGCCGTTTATCTCGCAGGGCCTAACCGGAATCGTCGATCGACGACTGCTGCCGCGCAAGCTGGGGCTGCAGTCGCTGGCGCTTCCCGGGCTGCTCTTGAGTCGAAACCCCGATGACAGCTGGCAAGCGGACGGTACGGACGATTTCAGCAGCCAGCAGCTGCAGCAGCTGGTGTCAAACTGGCAAGCTCTGGAGGCGACGCGGATCAAGGTTTACAACGCCAGCGGCACGCCGCGGCAGAAAATCAGGGCCGAGCTCGGAGACGGCCAGGGCCAGGAGTTTTACCTGATGTCGATCGATCCCGAAATCATCATCGCCAATCCGCGCATAGGCCTGCAGTATCATTTCAGCAGCGATCTCTACTACCAGCTGATATCCTTGCGTCATGACGAAAATCCTGCCTAGCCTGCTACTGTTGCTGGTTTCGGCGAACCTGACGGCGCAGGACGAGTTACCGCGCCTGGAACTCGGCGCCGGACTGTTCGCGCTGAACGCGCCGGATTATCGCGGCTCGTCGGCATCCGACACCTACCTGTTGCCGGTACCCTACATCAAGTATCGGGGCGATGTCCTGCGGGTCGACGAAGGCGTGCAGGGCGTGGTATTCGAATCGCCGCAATGGCTGTTTACCCTGAGCGCCGATTTTTCGCTGCCGGCCGACGACGATACGCCCGAACGCGAGGGCATGGAAGAGCTCGACGCGGTTTTCGAAATCGGCCCTTCGCTGAATTACCGCATCAAGCCCCTGCCCAACAGCGCCTGGTGGATTGACCTGCCGCTGCGCTTTGTTTACGCCATCGATAGCAAGCACGAGTTTATCGGCCGCGTGTTCCAGCCCCGGCTGTCCTGGCGCAAGCCGGCAAAACGGCTGGGTGAATGGAAGCTGCATTTTCTCGTCGGCCCGGTCTATTCGAGCGAAGAGCATCACGCGTATTTTTACTCGGTCGCAGACGACGAGGTCACCGCCAACCGCCCGGCCTACGACGCCGATGCCGGCTTTAGCGGTTACCGCGCGGAATTCACCTATAGCAAACGCCTCGGCGACTACTGGCTGGGGGGATTCATCCGTTACGACAACCTCGACGACTCCGAGATCGACGACAGCCCGCTGGTATCCGAAACCGAATCCTGGATGGGCGGCGTCGCGCTGGCCTGGGTGTTCCATCAGAAATAAACCGGACTGAAGCCTGCACCGCCCGGACCTGGACTTTGCGATAATCGACCCACTTATTAAATTTGACCCCATGAACAGCGCAATCGAATCAGCGGCACAAATCCCCTTCGGCACTCGGACCGTGGCGTCGCCGGGCGCGTCAGTCACGCCCGAACCGAGCGCGCGGCGCAAGACTTCTCCGGACCCCGGGATCGGACGCAGCAGCGCCGCGCCGGCCGCCGCGATCCCGACACGGGCCAGGGGCCGCTAATGCCCGAGCTACCGGAAGTGGAAACCACCCGTCGCGGCATCGAAGCCCACGTCCGCGAGCAGCGTATCGAAGCCGTCATCCTGCGCGAAACCCGCCTGCGCTGGCCGATTAGCGCCGAAGTGGCAAGCCTTGCCGGCAGCCGCATAATGGACGTATCGCGCCGCGGCAAGTATCTGATCATGCATCTCGACCGCGGCAACCTGATCTGGCACCTGGGCATGTCGGGCAGTATGCGCATTCTGCCGATTGGCGCGCACAGCCAGGATCATGAACATGTCGAGCTGCAGCTGGCTAACGGGCAGGCATTGAAGTTTCGAGATCCGCGCCGCTTCGGTGCGCTGCTGTACTGCGCGGGCGAACCGTTGCAGCATCGCCTGTTAAACAAACTCGGGCCGGAACCGCTGGGTGACGATTTCGACACCGACTACCTGCACCGCTGCTGCCGCCGGCGCAGCGCCGCGATCAAGAATGTCCTGATGAACAGCCATATCGTCGTCGGCGTCGGTAACATATACGCCAGCGAAGCGCTGTTTCGCGCCGGCATACGCCCTGCCCGCGCGGCTCGGCGCATCAGCCGGCCCGCTATCGCCAGGCTGGTCGAGGCCGTGCGCGAGACGCTGGCCAGCGCGATCGAACAGGGAGGAACGACGCTGCAGGATTTTACCCAGGCCGACGGCAAGCCGGGATATTTCAGCCAGTCGCTGCAGGTATACGGCAATAGCGGAAATTGCGGCGTTTGCGGCAGCAAGATCAAACACCTGGTGCAGGCGCAACGTTCGAGCTACTACTGTCCGAAATGCCAGTCATGACAATCGATCGGGAAGCCCTGCGACAACGACTGGAGTCCTGCTTTTTCAACAGCTCGACCGTCGACCAGGTTGTCGAGCGCATTTTCGCGCTCGAGCCGCGCTGGCGGCAGTTCGTTTTCGACTGGGTATCGTCGGTCGCCAAAACCCAGCCGGAGATCGCTTACCAGTTCGCCTGCAGGGCCGGCGCCGCGCTTCCGGCCCTCGGCCGCGACGGCTGTGAACACTGGCTGCAGTCGGCGCTCGATGTCTATTTCGAGCAGGGTCTGAAGCCCGCGCTGGAGTCGCTTGAAAACCTGGACCAGTTTGTCGCGGTCCAGCGTAAAAGATCGCGCGGCCTCGAATTCAGCAAGGCGCGAGGCGTGCTGCAACATTTTCTTCACGGTCTCAACGGACGCCGGCTGCGACTCGAGGCCGACGACGAGGTGTTGACCGATAGCGAAATCCTGCAGCTGCCGACAGTGATCGATCAATCCTCGATCGAAGCGGAGAATTTTGCCTGTTACAAGGCCACCGCGGTGCACCTTTGGGCGCAGTGCTGGTACGGTACCTGGCAAGCCGATACGATCGCGTCGATTCCGCGCGAGCAACCGATGCTGCGCACCTTCCACTATCTCGAAACGCTGCGCCTGAACGCCTGCATCGAGCGCGATTACCCCGGGCTCGCGCGGCTACTGAAAAACCTGCAGCCGCAAACCCCGGCCATCTGGCGTGAACTGGAAGCGCAGTTGAGCGATCCGTCGAGCAGCGTGCTCGATTCGATCAGGCTCAGTGCAGAGCATTGGGACAAGCCGTGGCCAGGCCCCTTCGTTTACCAGGGCAGGCTCGATCCCGACCGCGTACAGGCGACCCTCGAGATTCGCCTCGAGCGCGAGAAACAGCGACTGCGGCTGGCGCTGGCGAGAGTGGCGCAGGAAAACGGCGCCGAGCAACGCAATGCCGATACCGACCACCAACCAGAACAGCCGACCGGCCGCCAGTTCGACTTGAAATCGAGACAGGATAGCGTAGCCGAACTCGAAATCGACGGTAAACCAGTGCCGGCCGACGACGAGATCACCAGACTGCTCACCTCGATCAGGCAGGACCTCGGCGAATTACCGCCCGACTACCTGCAGGCGGCGTCTGGCGGCGAGTACCATGACAGCCTCGACGTCGGCGCTGCCGAGGACCAAAACGACAGTACAAGCGGTGCCTTCTTTTACGACGAATGGGACTACAGCCGCAAGGCGCATCGCAAACGCTGGTGCACGGTGCGTGAACGCGAGATCGAGCCCGACTACGTTTCGGATTTCGTCGACGACACCCTGCACAGGTACCGCGGTCACATCAAGTCGCTGCGGCGAAGTTTCGAGGCCCTGCGCGATGAGTACCGGGTGCTGAAAAAACAACCGCATGGCGAAAGCCTCGACTTCGACGCGCTGGTCGAAGCCATTGCAGATACGCGCAGCGGTATGGAAATGACGTCGCGTATCTACCGCAAGGCGCATCGCGTGGAGCGCGATATCGCGGTGGTGCTGATGGTCGATATGAGCGGCTCGACCAAGGGCTGGATCAATGTCGCGCAGCGCGAGGCGCTGATCCTGCTGGCCGAAGCGCTGAGCTCGCTCGACGACCGCTACGCGATTTACGGATTTTCCGGAAATACCCGCAAGCGCTGCGAAATCTACAGGATAAAAACCTTCGACGAAACCTACGGCGAGGACATACGAGCGCGTATAGCGGCGATCGAGCCGCAGGACTATACGCGCATGGGCGCCACCATACGCCACCTGAGCCATATACTCGAAAACATCGGCGCGCGCACCAGGATGCTGATCACGCTGTCCGACGGCAAGCCCGACGACTACGATACCTACCACGGCGAGTACGGTATAGAAGACACGCGCATGGCGCTGTACGAGGCGCGCCAGCGTGGTATTCACCCTTTTTGCATCACTATCGACGAAGAGGCGCGCGATTACCTGCCGCACATGTACGGCGATTCCAGCTACGTGCTGATCGACGACATCGGCAAGCTGCCCTACCGCATTTCCGAGATCTACCGCAGCCTGACCAGCTGACAGGATAATATTTTTTGCGTAAACATATACGCAAAAAATATTATCCTGTCATCCCGGAAGCGCCGCAGGCGCTATCCGGGATCTTCTAAAGTACCGCAGTCCAAATCGAGCGCTCGTTTCAAGATCCCGCCGGGCCACGCAGGCTTGCGCGGGGATCAAGGTTAATCGAGTCATTCCCGCGAAAGCGAATCTTAAAACGCGCCGACGGGGATGACGTCCACGCGGCTATGAATTATCATGAGCGACACCATGTCCATCCACGCAATCGATTCCAGTACCGATCCGGTCACGCAGGCGAAAATCGACCTGGCGGCATCGCTGCGGCTGGCGGTATACCACGAACTCGAAGAAGGTATCGACAACCACTTCACCGTCACCCTGCCGGGTTACGAGGATCGCTACCTGGTGCTGCCCTTCGGCCTGCACTGGTCGGAAGCCCGCGCCAGCGCCATGATCACTTTCAACGAGGCCGGCGAAACCCTCGACGGCGACGGCATAGTCGAGCTTTCGGCGCAATGCATTCACGCGCCGATCCACCGCATTACCGGCCGACGGGTTGTATTCCATACCCACCAGAACTGGGCGCTGGCTCTCAATATGCTGCAGGACAACCGCCTGATCCCGGCCTGCCAGACATCGGCCTTTTTCGACGGTCGGATCGCATACGACGATCATTACCCGGGCACCGCCGACAGCCTGCAAGAAGGCGAGCGCCTGGCGGCGCTGGTCGCCGACAAGGAAGTAGTGTTCCTGAAAAACCATGGCGTGCTGGTGGCGGCGGATTCTATCGCCCGCGCTTACCGCTTGCTGTATATGCTCGAGCGCGTCTGCCGAGCGCAGATACGGGCGATGAGTAGCGGCCAGAAACTGCAACCCATTTCGCGCGAAATTATCGAGCAGGTGCAAACCCCGGACGAAAACGATCGCCACAAGGGCCAGCGCGATGATCTTTATTTTGCCGCGATGAAACGCGTGCTCGACCGCGAAATGCCGGGTTACGCAGACTGAATCCGCAAGCGCAACCGCGGCAGCGATTATCCAGGCCGACGGCTGCAGACAAATCGGGCAACTGCAGACAAGCTTGATCGGTGCCGGCAGCTTCATTACCATCAAGTGTCTCGCACAAGCAGGGCCAGGATCATGTCCGCCAATACTATCAGCCGCATAACGCTACTTTTTTTCACGCTTGCCAGTTTCACCGCGGCGCAGGCGGTACCCGGCGAAGGCACCCGAATCATGATTTCCGCGCCCTCGGGTTACGCCGTCGACGCCGGCAAGTCGATATCCGACCAGGGCGGAAACCTGGTCGATGTCGCGGTCGCGGTCGGGCTCACACTGTCGGTAACCAATCCCTCCAACGCCTCGCTCGGCGGCGGCGGTTTCGCCCTGGTCAGCATGAACGGCGAGGTCGAGGTGCTGGACTTCAGGGAAATGGCGCCGGCCGCCACCTCGCCCGATTTTTATGTCAAGCGCGACAAGGGCGCTTCCTGGAACGGCGGCGCGGCCGTCGGCGTTCCAGGCGTTGCCGCCGGCCTGTGGGCGCTGCATCAAAAATACGGCAAGCTCGAATGGCCGCTTCTATTCGAAACCGCGTTACGCCTGGCGGTAGACGGAATCGAGTTTTCCGGTACCGAGTCGCGCTACTCCGAATCGCAGAAAGATCGCTTCAACGCCGCCGGACTGCGCCACTTCTACAAGTCGCAACGACATTATCTCCCGGGTGAAGTACTTAGGCAGCCGGCACTGGCTAACGCACTAAGAAAATTTCGAGACAACAACCTCGCCGGCTTTTATCACGGCGAAGTAGCGCGGGACATCGCCGACACGGTGCAGGCCAACGACGGCGTCGTCACCATCGATGACCTGGCCAACTACAAGGTACGCTGGTTAAAGCCGCTGGTTACCGAGTACAAGGGACACAGGCTTTACACGATGCCGCCGCCGAGCAGCGGCGGCGCGGTGATCAAGGCCGCCTTCGAACTGTTCGACAAGGTAGGTATCGAACAACACAAGCCGCTCAGCGTCGACGAAATTCACCTGATGGCGGAAGTGCTGAATCGAGCCTTCAGGGGCCGCGCCCTGCTTGGCGATCCGGATTTTCACGACAATCCTTTCGATCAGATCCTGTCCGAAGCCTATCTCGACGAAATGGCCCGCAGCATCGACCCTGCGAAATCGAGGCAGCTGCAGCCGCTGGTCGACAAGCCGCTCGATGATTCCACCGAAACCACCCAGTTTTCGATTCTTGACGCCGACGGCAACGCCATCACGCTGACGGTCACGCTGAATGGCAGTTACGGTTCCGGCGTGGTTTCCGAGAAGTTCGGCATTTCGCTGAACAATGAAATGGATGACTTCACCTCGAGGCCCGGAGAGCCGAATGCCTTCGGCCTGGTGCAGGGCTTCGGCAACCGCGTGCAGCCGGGCAAGCGCCCGCTTAGTTCGATGAGTCCGACGCTGGTCGCAAAAGACGGCAAGATCGTCATGGCGCTCGGCGCCGCGGGCGGACCCAGAATCATCAGCAGCGTGATTCAAACCGTGTACCGGGTGCTCGTCACCGGGCTCGATATCGACCGCGCGGTGCAGTTCCCGCGGGTGCATCACCAGTTCCTGCCGAACAAGCTGTACATGGACGAGTTCAAGTTTTCACCGGAGGTCGTGTCTGCGCTGCAGCAACGCGGACACGTCACCGTCGAGCAAAGGCCGGGCTACCTGGGCCGGATCAAGGCGGTGCGGCTGAACGACAGGAATTACCTGGAAGCGGCTTACGACAATCGCAGCGAGGGCGCGGTTGGCGGTTACTGAAGATATCTTTCACGCTGATCGCGCGAGGGCCACCGCCCGGCTTCAATCCTCTCCGGTCAGCTGCTTGTACTTTTGCAGCAACTCTTCCTGGGTTTCCGGGTACTCGGGATTGAATGGAATACAGTCTACCGGGCAAACCTCGACGCATTGCGAGGTTTCGAAATGGCCGACGCATTCGGTGCACAGCAGCGGATCGATCTCGTAGTACTCCTCGCCCGGGGAAATCGCGTCGTTCGGACACTCGGGCTCGCAAACATCGCAATTAATGCACTCGTCGGTGATCATCAGCGCCATTGGGAAACTCCTTGGGGGCGGCTACTTGCTGGCCTGCAGCTTGGCCGTCAGGCGCGCCAGGCTATCTGGATGCAAAAACTCGGAGACATCGCCGTCGAGGCGTGCGATTTCACGCACCAGGCTCGATGAAACGAAGGCGAAACGCTGCGCCGCGGTGAGAAAAACGGTTTCGATTTCAGGCGCCAGCGATCGATTCATACCCGCCAGCTGCACCTCGTACTCGAAGTCTGAAATGGCGCGCAGCCCGCGAATGATCACTTCGGCGTCGCATTCGCGCGCGAAGTCGATCAACAGGCCGGAAAAAGGTTTGACCGAGATACGGTCGTTGTCGGCGAATACCGTTTCCAGCATATCGAAACGCTCATTGATATCGAAAAACGGTTCCTTCGCCAGACTGTCGGCGACGCCGATGACGACCTTGTCGAACATCTTCAGCGCACGCCGGCAAATATCGATATGCCCGCGGGTAACCGGGTCGAAGGTACCAGGATAAATTGCGATTCCTGTCATGGATTACCTCTGTTATCCAGCATT
>CALJQI010000272.1 GCA_937980285.1 uncultured Gammaproteobacteria bacterium
AAAGCGGCGTTGATCGACGGGCCGACGGGGCGCAGCATGAGCTACGGCCAGCTTTATCACGACCTGCAATGCTTCGCACGCGGACTGCATCAAAAGGGATTCGCCAAAGGCGATACCTTCGCCATCTATTGCCCGAATATGCCCGAGTACGCAGTCGCGTTTTACGGCGTCGCCCTGCTCGGCGGCGTTAACACCACGATCAATCCGCTTTATACCGTCGATGAACTGGCTCGACAGCTGAACGACGCCAACGCGAAATACCTGCTGACTATCCCGGTGTTCATCGAAAATGCGTTGGCCGCGGCAGCGCTTTGCGACATCGAGGAGGTCTTCGTCATCGGCAGCGCGGAAGGCGCCAGCGAGTACAGCTCGCTACTGCGGGAAGAAGGCGATTTACCGGCGGTGGAAATCGATCCGCGCCGCGACATCGTCGTCCTGCCTTACTCGAGCGGCACCACGGGCATGCCCAAGGGCGTCATGCTCACGCATCATAATATTATTTCGAATATCTGCCAGTTCGGAAACCTGACCTCGATGTCGGAGCGCGACAACCTGATCGCCATCCTGCCTTTTTTCCATATCTTCGGCATGGTGGTTTTAATGGCCTATGGCCTGCAGCGCAGGACGACCGTGGTGACCATGCCACGCTTCGAGCTGGAGCAGTTTTTACAACTGACGCAGGATTATCGCATCAACCGCGCTTTCCTGGTGCCGCCGATCGTGCTGGCGCTGGCGAAAAGCCCGTTAGTCGACGATTTTGACCTGTCATCGTTGAAAATTGTTTTCAGCGGCGCGGCGCCGCTGAGCCGGGAAGTTACGCAAGCCTGCAGCGAACGGCTCGACTGCAGGGTGGTCCAGGGCTATGGCATGACCGAGATGAGTCCCGCGACCAATATCGATTACGAGGACCCGGATAAAACCAGAACGGGCAGCATCGGCCCGATCATGCCCAACACCGAGGCGATGATCATCGATATCGACAGCGCTGAGCCGCTCGGCTACAACCAGCAGGGAGAGTACTGCGTGCGCGGGCCGCAGCGAATGCACGGTTATCTGAACAATCCCGAGGCCACCGCGGCTGCGATCGACTCCGACGGCTGGTACCATTCGGGCGATATCGGTTATATCGACGACGATGGTTACGTATTCATCGTCGATCGGGTCAAGGAGTTAATCAAGTACAAGGCGATGCAGGTCGCTCCCGCCGAACTGGAGGCTCTGCTGCTCAGCCACGATGCCATAATCGACGCGGCGGTCATTCCGCGGCCCGATGAAGAAGCCGGCGAAATTCCCAAGGCTTATGTTGTCAGCAACGGCGACATCGACGCCGATGAAATCATCGACTTCATCGCCGACCAGGTGGCGCCGCATAAGAGAATTCGCGCGCTTGAATTCATCGATGAAATCCCCAAATCGCCGTCCGGCAAGATCCTGCGGCGCGTGCTGGTTGAAAGAGACAGGGCCTGATCTCAAGCACTTACTTAAGCTGGTCATTGCGAGCGGGACCCAGTCCATGAGCGGAGCGAATGCATTGGCTGCAGCGAAGCAATCTCCAGCTAACTTGCCGTCGTCAGGGAGATTGCTTCGCTGCGCTCGCAATGACATGGGGAGGGAATGTTGCATTGCGAGAGACTCAGGCCTTTGAGGCTATGGTTTCTCCTCCCCGTGTCAGCTTACCTCATTTGAGGCAGTTCCTTTATATGACGCGCTTAATTAAGTCCCTTCGAGGCCTGATCTCGATTTTGCGGGCGTAATACAGGTTGGTGTCACGATCAGCGCCCAGCTTTCTACCGAATCAGCTATGCCGCGTTCAGCGAAGCAACCGGATACCGTAACAGCAGGCCAGGATCCCGCCGACAGGCGTCAGCCTTGTTCGGATTATCGGCTTGCGCCTGTTTCCACGTAATCGATCTTGTCTAGACTGCGCAGCAGCAGGCCTTTGTCGACATTAACCGTCGCCATTTCGGGCGGCAGGGGTATACGGACCCGGTGACCGCTGCCGGGGGCGACATCAAGGGTTTCGCCGTTTCTTTCCTGCACCATTTCGGCAAGCCGAAACTCGATATTGCCCGCGGGCGTCATCAATTCGATCAGGTCGCCGACCGCGAAACGGTTTTTAACCTCGATACTGATGCTCTGGTCGTCGTTAACCGCCGTCACCTCGCCAACGAACTGGTGTCGATTCGAGGTCGAGCGGCCGCTTTCGTAGTTCTGGAACTCGGCCGGCGGATGACGACGGTAAAATCCCTCGGTGTAACCTCGATTGGAAAGGCTTTCCAGCTGGTCCATCAGGCCCATGTCGAACTGCCTGCCAGCTAGCGCATCGTCGATTGCCCTGCGGTACAACTGCGCGGTGCGCGCGACATAAAAATGCGATTTGGTGCGGCCTTCTATCTTGAGCGAGTCGATACCCATTTCGACCAGCCGCTGGACGTGCTGGATGGCGCGTAAATCCTTCGAATTCATGATGTAGGTTCCGTGCTCGTCTTCGAATGCCGGCAGGTATTCGCCGGGTCGACCCTCTTCCTGCAGCAGGTAGACCGAATCCGATTCGCTACCTGCCTGTTCGGCGGCCGGCCTCTCGTTCACCGGCGCGCGCGCTTCGATGTTGCCCTCGAGGGTTTCGCCGGCCTCGTGCGCGTCGTATTTCCAGCGGCAGGAATTGGTGCAGGCGCCCTGGTTGGAATCGCGGTGGGTCATGTAACCCGACAGCAGGCAGCGCCCGGAATAGGCGATGCACAGGGCGCCGTGAACAAAGGTCTCGAGCTCGATATCGGGACATTGCTGGCGAATTTCCTCGATTTCATCGAGCGACAGCTCGCGCGACAGGATAATCCGCTTGAGCCCGATGCCCTGCCAGAATTTGACCGCGGCATAGTTCACCACGTTGGCCTGCACCGACAGGTGTACCGGCATCTCGGGCCAGCGCTCGCGAACCAGCATGATCAGGCCGGGGTCGGACATGATGAGCGCATCGGGTCCCATCGCCACGACTTCTTCCATGTCGCGCAGGTAGGTACGCACCTTGTTGTTATGCGGCGCCAGGTTACTGGCGATGTAAAACAGCCGGTTTTTTCGATGCGCTTCATCGATCGCGCTGGCCAGGTTTTCGAGCTTGTTGAATTCGTTGTTGCGTACGCGCAGCGAATAGCGCGGCTGCCCCGCGTAAACCGCGTCGGCACCGTAGGCGAAGGCGTAGTTCATGCTTTTCAGCGTGCCTGCCGGGCACAGCAGTTCGGTTTTCATAATCCTCTATTTGGCGTCGTTCAATCAGCCAAGATACCACGAATCAAGGCCGGCGTTGACTGCATTTCGAGCCGCTAAAGCCCGCTCTATTTTTCCGCCTCCGAGCCCATGAAGCCGGAAAGGCTGGCCTGTCGGACGAAAATATCGCTTGTCGCAGCGGTTTCCATTAGCCAGGGCAAAACCGCTTTGCGCTTTGCCGGTCAAACGGGCCTTGTCGACTTTAATCCGGTTTGCATCCACAATTAAGCCCGAGGCCGCCGGGTTTCCCAACCCCCGCGCAGCATTGATGACAGCGAGGTAGAATCCCGGCAATGACAAAGCCCAACGATGCAACCCAGGATTTTCTCGATTCGTCGCAGTACCAGACGCAATCCATCCTGCAGTACGAAGCTATCTATGGAGAAGATTTCGTCAGCCCGGGCGGAAGAGCCATGGCCGTCGAAATGATCGAGCGCCTGCAGCTGGCGCCCGGAGCAAGCGTACTCGACGTCGGCTGCGGCCTGGGCGGAAGCGCCTTTGTCATGGCGAGCGAGTTCGGACTGCGGGTCGACGGTATCGATCTGTCGAAGAATATGCTCGAAATCGCTAACCGCAAGCTGCGCACTCGCGGTCTCAGCGACCAGGTCAGGCTCGAATGGGGCGATTGCCTGCAGCTGGATCGAACGGACAGCTACGACGCCATCTACAGCCGCGATGTATTCCTTCATATTCACGATAAAACCCGCCTGTTTTCAGTGCTGAAGGCGGCATTGCGCGCAGGCGGGCAATTGTTATTCACCGATTATTGCTGCGGCCCCAAACCATGGAGCGCAGACTTTACCGCCTACGTCGCCAACCGTGGATACTGTTTACACAGTGCCGAAGAATATAGCAGCTTACTTGCGCAGGCCGGTTTCAGCCAGGTCGTGGCCGAGGATGCCAGCGCGCGGTTTATCGAAATCCTGCGTTCCGACCTTGATCGGATCGGCGCGCTCGAGATAGAACAATCAGTACGCGACGGACTGGAACGAAGCTGGAGACAGAAGCTCGCCCGCTCGAGCACGGGAGATCATCGCTGGGGGCTGTTTACCGCGGTCAAGCGGCCTTGCGATTCCGGTTCACCGAATCACACCGAGGAGACAACATGAATGACAGCACGCAACAGGTTCACTCGTCGCTGACGACGATTCCGGGTTTTGAAAACCTCGCTGCCGATGCTTACACGGCCGAGCGCCTGGGCGGCCTGACCAACCTGGTGTTTCGCATCGACACCGGCGCCGATCGCTACGTTCTGCGGATTCCGGGCAAGGGCACCGAGGAATACATCGATCGGGCAGTGGAAATTCACAATGCCCGTGTCGCCGCGCGCGCCGATGTATCTGCCGAGGTCCTGTATGCCGATAGCGCCAGCGGTATCATGTTGAGCCGCCATATCGATGGCATCGTCACCATGTCCCCGGATCAGTTCAGCAAGCGCGAGGGCGCCCCAACCCGCGCCGCCCTCGCCTTTAAAAAAATGCACGACTGGCCGGAAGCATTCAGATTTCGTTTCGAACTGTTTGCGATGATCGACGATTACCTGAAAATTCTCGATCAGCGTAAAGCCGAGTTGCCGGCAG
>CALJQI010000273.1 GCA_937980285.1 uncultured Gammaproteobacteria bacterium
TGCCGATTTGTCGACCGCCAATCCGAACGCCATCTACGAGCTCGGCGTGCGCCACGCGTTGCGTCCCAATACAACGATTATTCTGGCGGAGAGCCAGTTCAAGTTTCCATTCGACCTGGCGAGCGTTTTGATCAGGACTTACGAGCACCTCGGCAAGGGTATCGATTTCGAGGAAGTCGAGAAGATGCGCGATGAACTCAAGAAGGCGATCAAGGAACTGGTATTCGATAATGAAAAGGTCGATAGCCCGGTATACACCTTTTTGCATGACCTGCAGCAGCCGAAGTTAAGCGACGGCTCTGAAAGCCTGGCCAGGGCCGACCGGTCTTTAGAGGCGGAGGAGGATGACGATCCGGACCGGATTAAAGACGAAGTCAAATTCAGCGTGCTGCTGGAAACCGCGCAGGAAGCCACCGAAAAGGGCGAGTTCGAGGAAGCGAAATCGCTGTTCCAGAAATGTCACCAGTTGAATCCGGCCGATGCCTACATCGTGCAGCAGCTGGCGCTGGCAACCTACAAGAGCCCGCAGGACGACGACGCGGGCAAAGTCAAGGCACTGATCGAGGCCAGGGACATCATTTATAACAGCCTGGCACCCTCTACCACCAACGACCCGGAAACGCTGGGCCTCTGGGGCGCCATTCACAAGCGGCTCTGGGAGTTGAATGAGAAACCCGCGGATCTCGATACCGCGGTCTGGGCCTATGAGCGGGGCTTTTACCTCAAGCGGGATTATTACAACGGCATTAACTATGCCTTTATTCTCAATCAGCGGGCGCAACTGCATGGCGATGCCGATGAGGCGACCGCGGACCGGGTGATCGCGAAACGCGTTCGCAAGCAGGTTATCGACCTGGTGGACGAAGCCGAAAAGAAACTGCCGCGCAAGAAAGAGCAGCAAACCGTCGATGCCGAAGAGGCATACTGGCTGGCGGCGACCCGGCTCGAAGCGCTGCTGGGTCTCGGTGAATCCGAGCGGCTGGAAGAAGAGTCGAAACGACTCTATGCGAGCGCGCCGGCAACCTGGATGCCCGATTCCACGCAGGAGCAGCTCGATAAGCTCAAGAATCTATTGTGACCACGGATGCGCCAGCAGCAAACGCTGAGTCCGCCGATGCGGAGGGCCTGCTGGGCGCTCCGACGCCGGACGACTGGAAGCTCGAGCCGGAACAGCACGCCACAAGGCTAGATCCGAAAGCGGCGGCACTCAAGCGGGTGCTCGAGCATTCCCTGATTCAGGCCATCATGCGGCGCTACGATCGTTACGATGAAGATGCCGGAATCCATCAGACGGTTTACAAAAAATACGGTGGCCGGGAAATTTATCTGGCCGCCACCGCGGCCATATTGGGTGGCGTCGTGCTGGTTATGAACGACGCGCAAAACGCTCCACCGGCCTACGACTATTTCCGTACCGGGCTGCTGCTGGTTCAACTCGTCTGTGCCGCCGGCGTTGTCGGCATGAAATACTTGCTGCAGGCCAGTAAGCCGTTTCAGGCCTGGCAGAAATCGCGCTCGAAAGCGGAAACCGCTCGCATCGAACTGTTCGAAACGGCCTGCGGGCTGGAGCGTGACTGGCAGGAAGAGCAACAGGCGGGTGATTACCCGCTGCTGCCACTGCAGCTCGAGTATTTCATTCGCTACCAGTTGATGGTTCAGCTCGTTTACTACGACAAGCGCGGCAAACAGCACCAGGCGGCGTCGAAAAGATATATCGGCTTTGGCGCGATCGTAACTTTCATCGCCGCGATTGCCGCCGGCCTGGGCGGATTGGCGCTCGAATTCATCGACACCGTTAGCGTCGCCTCGATCGCGGCGATGGCTGCGCCGGTGCTGCTCGGAATGCAGACCAGCCTGTCACGCCTCAACCAGGACGAACGCAACGCGGCGCGCTACGAAATCACCCATGCGCATCTCGAAAAGCTGCGTGGCAGGATCAGCGACATCCGCAAGGCCGCCGCTGATGGCGATGCAGCCACGGTGCATGCGTTCATTCGCGATGTCGACCAGGTCATATCGGTGGAGCACAGCGAGTGGATTAGCCAGCCGGCGGAAGAGGACATGGCAGAAGTACGTGAACAATAATCAACTGGAGACAATCATATGCCTGCACTGGATCATGAACGCTGGGGGGTACTGACGGCGCGTTACTCGCAAGACGTACCGCGAAAGATGCTCGCCCTCGACGGCGGCGGCATCAGGGGCCTGATGACGGCGCAGATGCTGCTCGAACTGGAAAGCCAGCTGCGCGATCGCGTTGGCGGGGGTAACGAAGATTACCGGCTCTGCGACTACTTCGATTACATTGGCGGTACCAGCACCGGCGCCATCATCGCCGCGGCGCTTGCGCGCGGAATGTCGGCGCAGGAGCTGCTGGATTTTTATCTGGACTTCGGCAAGACCGCCTTCACCAGGCGTAATTTATTCGATCGCTGGAAGTCTCTTTACTATGACGGTGAGCTGGAAAAAAAGTTGAAAGAAGTGTTTGGCGCGGATACGCAGCTTTACCCCAAAGACCTGAAGACACTGTTGCTGGTGGTGACGCGCAACAAGACCACCGATTCGGCCTGGCCGATCAGTTCCAATCCGGACGCCATGTTCAACAACCCTGACGAGTCGTATTGCAATCTCCAGTTTCCGCTCTACCAGGTGGTGCGCGCGAGCACGGCGGCGCCGGTTTACTTTCCCCCCGAGGTGATCGAGGTCGATAACGGCGAGCGCTATGTCTTCGTCGACGGCGGCACGACGCCATACAACAACCCTGCATTCCTGATGTATCGAATGGCGACGGAGCCGGCCTACAGGCTTAGCTGGAAAAGCGGTGAAAAACAGTTGCTGGTGGTTTCGCTCGGTACCGGCTCGGCGCCGGTGTCAGGCAATGACGCCGAAGACCCCGAAAGCAACCTGCTCTCGGCCGCCACCAACACGCTGTCGGCAACCATGGCGCAGGCGCAGGTGGACCAGGACATGAACTGCCGCACCATTGGCCGCTGCAGTCATGGTGACGAGCTGGACATGGAAGTCGAGGACTTGATTCCAAAAGACGAAAACGGTGAACCGATCCCGCTCGAGACAGACCTCGGCCGCAAGTTCCTGTACCTGCGCTACAACGCCGAACTGACCGAAAAGGGCCTCGAAAAACTGGGCCTGGGCGATATCGATCCCGGCAAAGTCAGCAAGCTGGACTCGACCGACGGCATGGCCGATTTGCAGCGTATCGGCAAGGCGCTATCGGAGCAAATCAATCTCGACGATTTCGGCAGCTTT
>CALJQI010000274.1 GCA_937980285.1 uncultured Gammaproteobacteria bacterium
GGCCAAAGCCGGCAAGCCGGCCATCTGCAGCAACCAGGCGATGATCTGGGACTGCCTGCGCCTGGCCGGCATCGACGATCGTTTCGAAGGTTACGGACGCCTGCTGTCCGAGTACTAGGCTGGCACATCCGCCTGGGCGACTCTCAGCGCCAGGTCAGTCAGTCGATGGTAGCCGCTTTTTTGCCGTCGGTCAGCGTGATTTCGACGCGATCGCCGCTGCAGAGCTGCTTGACCGAGGTCACCAGTTTGTCGTTCTTGCCGACGGTGGCGAATCCGCGCGCCAGCGTTTTCAGCGGGCTCAGCGTATCCAGCGAGCGAGACTGCAGCGACAGCTGGTGTCTCGACAGCAGCAGCTTTTGCCGCATCGCGGCCTGGTGGTTTTCCAGCAGCCGCGCCAGCTGTTCGCGATTGCGAGCGATGGCCAGTTGCGGATTTGCCTGCACCAGGCCTGTTTGACAGTAGCGCAGGCGATGACGGTCTTCGCCGAGGCGGAAGCGCATACGCTCCAGCAGTGAGGTACAGGCATGCCGCAGGCGCAGTCGCGACTGTTCGAACTGGCGCGTCGGGTGCTGCTGATCGAGCGCGCGGGCAAGAAACTTCAGCCGCTGGCGCGCCTGCTCGATGCGCTGGCCGAGCTGACCCAGCAAGCGGCCGACGCGGTCGTCGATGCCCTGCATCAATTCGTTGATATCGGGTGTAATCGACTCGGCCGCGACCGATGGCGTCGGTGCGCGCAGATCGGCGACGAAGTCGGCGATGGTGAAGTCGATTTCATGGCCGACACCGGTGACCAGCGGTAGCGGGTAGGCGGCGATGTCTCGCGCCAGCGCCTCGTCGTTGAAACACCACAGGTCCTCCAGCGAGCCGCCGCCGCGCACCAGCAGGACGATGTCGCACTGGTTGTAATCGAGCACGCGCCTTAATGCCTGGCGTATTTGTTCGGCCGCGGTATCGCCCTGCACCGGGGTCGGGAACACGACTACCGGGATATGCGGCGCGCGGCGCGCGATCACCGACAGCACGTCGCGAATCGCGGCGCCGCTGGCCGAGGTCACCAGCGCAATTTTCTTCGGCTGCGCGGGCAGCGGCTTCTTCCAGGCAGCGTCGAACAATCCTTCCTGGCTCAACTGCGCCTTGAGTTGCTCGTAACGCCGCATCAGTTCGCCGACGCCGGCGTCCTCGAGATGGTCGACCACCAGCTGAAATTCCCCGCGCGCCTCGTATAGCGTCACCTGCGCCCTGAGCAGCACCTGCTGGCCGTTTTGCGGCTGGAAGCCGACACGGCTGTTGCGCCCGCGAAACATCGCCGCGCGGCACTGCGCCTTTTCATCTTTAAGGGTGAAGTACCAGTGGCCGGAAGCGGGGCAGGCGAAGTTGGAAATCTCGCCCTCGATCCATAGCGTGCCGATGCCCTGCGAGAGCATCTGTTTTACCTCGAAATTGAGTGCCGAAACCGTCCAGATGGCTTCGCTGCCGGGTTGCGCGGGTTGCATTGATCGGGACCTGAGAAATCAGCGCTTATTTTAACCCAATCGAGTTTTTCCACCACCTTATTCAGCGGCCGGGTCAATTCGTTGAAAACCGTTGTTGAAAATGGCGGCTTTGACCACAGATTTGAACAATCTCACTTACGCTTGAGCGCGCATTAATTTATAATCGCGCTTTGCTAAAGACCCGCCGGAGTAATAATGCGAATCAGCCAGGAAGCCCTCACTTTCGACGATGTATTACTGGTGCCGGCAAAGTCGGAAGTGCTGCCAAACGATGCGCTGCTCAATACCCGCCTGACGCGTAATATCGAACTCAATATACCGCTGGTTTCGGCAGCCATGGATACCGTTACCGAGGCCAGGCTGGCGATTGCGATCGCACAGGAAGGCGGTCTCGGCATCGTGCACAAGAATCTGTCGGTGGAACAGCAGGCGGCGCAGGTTGCCAAGGTCAAGAAGCACGAAAGCGGGGTGATCAAGGACCCGATTACGATTTCGGAAGATACCCTGGTACGCGACGTCATCGCATTGACCGAACAGCGCAAGATTTCCGGATTACCGGTGATCGGCGAGCAGGGCCTGGTCGGCATCGTAACCAAGCGCGATCTGCGTTTCGAACGCAACCTCGATCAGCCGGTAGCCTCGATCATGACGCCGCGCGAAAGCCTGGTTACCGTCGCCGAGGGCGCGGAAAAGGGCGAAGTCATCGATTTGTTGCATAAACACCGGCTCGAGCGTGTACTGGTAGTGAACGACGCCGGCGACCTCAGGGGCATGATCACGGTCAAGGACATCACCAAGTCGACCGATTTTCCGCGCGCCTGTAAAGACGAGTTCGATCGCCTGCGCGTCGGCGCCGCGGTCGGCACCGGTGAAGATACCGAGGCGCGCGTGCGTGCGCTGATCGAAGCCGAGGTCGACGTCATCGTCGTCGATACCGCCCACGGGCATTCTCGCGGCGTGCTCGACCGTGTCGCCTGGGTGAAAAAGAATTTTCCCGACACCCAGGTTATCGGCGGCAATATCGCCAGCGCCGCCGCCGCGAGAGACCTGGCTGATGCCGGCGCCGATGCGGTCAAGGTCGGTATCGGCCCCGGATCGATTTGCACCACGCGTATTGTCGCCGGTGTTGGCGTACCGCAGATTTCGGCGATCAGTAACGTCGCCGAGGCGCTGCGGGATACCGACGTGACGGTGATTGCCGATGGCGGTATTCGTTTTTCCGGCGACATCGCCAAGGCGCTGGTCGCCGGCGCGCACGCGGTGATGATCGGCAGCATGTTCGCCGGCACCGAGGAAGCGCCCGGCGAGGTCGAACTGTTCCAGGGGCGTTCCTACAAGTCCTATCGCGGCATGGGTTCGATCGCGGCGATGCAAAAGGGCTCCAGCGACCGTTATTTCCAGGCCGACAACGCCGACGAAAAACTGGTGCCGGAAGGCGTCGAGGGCAGGGTGCCTTTCAAGGGGCCGCTGGCCAACACTATCTACCAGTTGCTCGGTGGCGTACGTTCGAGCATGGGCTACGTCGGTTGCGCAACCATTGACGACATGCGCACCCGGCCCGAGTTCGTCAAGGTTACCAACGCAGGCATGCGTGAATCGCACGTGCACGACGTGACTATCACCAAGGAAGCGCCTAACTACCAGGTGTGATTTAAATGGGGTTAATCGCAACCGGTCATACCCGCGTAAGCGGCGGTCCGACATTCCGCTGCCTCGTTTCGACCGGCAGGTGTGGGTTAAAAGATCCCGATACGTCGGACCGCTGCTTTCGCAGGGATGGTCCGAACCGGCGTCATCCCGGCCTCCGAGCCGGGATCTTGTTAATGTGGCGTAGTCCAAGATCCCGCCGGTCCGCGTAGGCTTGCACGGGATGACTCATTTTTTCACTATCCTCGCTTGCGCGAGGATGACTCATCGATGTGAGGCCTGATGTCCGATTTACACGACGATAGAATCCTGATCCTGGATTTCGGATCGCAGTACACCCAGTTGATAGCGCGGCGCGTACGCGAGGCAGGGGTTTATTGCGAAATTTACCCCTGGGACGCCGATTTCGGGCATATCGAGCAGTTTGGCGCCCGCGGTTTCATTCTCTCGGGCGGCCCCGAGTCGACGCTGGATAGCGAAAAGCCCGAGGTTCCGGCGGGGTTGTTCGATCTCGGCGTGCCGATTCTCGGTATCTGTTACGGCATGCAGGCGATCGCCCAGCAGCTCGGCGGCAAGGTCGAAAACGTCGGCAAGTCGGAATTTGGCTACGCCAGCGTGCGCGCTCGCGGTCACACCGAGTTGCTGAGCGATATCCAGGACCATGAAACCAGCGAAGGTTACGGCATGCTCGACGTGTGGATGTCGCACGGCGATCGCGTCGCCGAACTGCCGCCCGGTTTCAAGCTGATGGCGAGCACCGAAAGCGCGCCGATCGCGGCCATGGCCGACGAGGAAAG
>CALJQI010000275.1 GCA_937980285.1 uncultured Gammaproteobacteria bacterium
GTCGCCTATCGCCGCTGATCGCCTGGGATTAAGCGGCGGTTTTCTCGAAAGCCGCCGCTCATGCGCTTGCGCAAGGCTGCAGGAATCGGCAACAGCGGCCGCCAGGTTAGTGTTGATAAACAGCAGAAAGAGCATGTTCCGACTAATCCGGATCGGCTGGCAAGTTGTCCGGGCGATCCCGGTAGTCTATCAGTCTCGCAGTTCTCCTCTTTCACGGAAGTATCTACCCTCGTGCATACAGCAATTATGGATTGCCCTGAAGCCATGTTTGCGCCACTTGTCTTCGCATTTTTGATAGATCTGCGTTTCGATTGCTTCATTCTTCACCCTGTCCCTTAGCTCCAGTCGGGTCTCCACGCAACGGCCGATCCTGGCGACTCCGTACAAGGGATAGTAATCGAGACAATCGTTGTATAGGACAACCGCCAGAGACTGGCTACCCAGCTGGACCCTTGCATTACGAATGATTCTACTTTTAATGCCCTGCTGCTGATTAACGCACGAGCCGATCCGACTTACCCTGCCACCATGCAATTCATCGCAAAATTTGAAAACTTCTGGCGAGTAATGCTCTTTGTAATACTGCAGTCGTTTCCATTGCGACCAGCCCATACGATCCCACCGTTCTTCGAGCCAGTCCATATCCCCGGCTGCAATGTTCTCTGCAGGCGTCACACCGAGTGAAATCACAAAGATCAGTCTGACGACGGAGTTCAAAAAATTTACGATTCTCACAACAACAAAACATATACCCCCCGGTAAGGTCTATGCTTGATTTCTGTCAACCGGGTATTAACAAAGAGCGCATTACATCGCCTTTACCTAAAACCAATACGCTGTCGTTCAAAATAATTCAGGTGTAAGGTTCTCAGCATTCGGAGAATCCAGATGCGAAGTTGCAAGACCTGTACATTGGTCGGGATCAATGGGGTTCATTTGCATGGAAAGTTACGCTGAATACAGCCAGCCTGGTCGTTCGAAATGAGTTCATGTGCCGCAAAGACCGAGAACGACTCAACGTAGTTGAGTATCGCATTTGGGTCGAGTTCGGAAGCCTGAGAGTCCTGGTTGAGGGTCGCTTTTCCTCGAGGTATTGCTATTTGGTGCTTTTTATCGACTCAAGATCAGGGCAATTCAGAGACAAAAGTGCTTCTTTACGGGACAGGGCCAGTAATGACCCCGGACCCGGTTTTTCGCCGGCAGCAGCGGTTGCATATGGCTTAATCGGGTCGAACGGGGCGTATAAGAGGCGAGCCAGATATCTGCGCGGATTAACGGCGTCGGCGGCGGCGGGCGCTGCCGCGGGTCTTGACTTCGTGCTGGCCGCCGGCCTGGGCCTGTGCGCCGGCGCTGACTTCGCCGAGCTCGCGCACGACCTCTTCGATGCTGGGCGCAGGGCCCGGGGCCGTTGTGTCGAGGGCATGGCGCATTGCTGCGACGTGCCCGGGCGAGGTGCCGCAGCAACCGCCGACGATACGCGCGCCGGCATCGCGCGCCATCACCGCGTAACGCGCCATGATTTCCGGGGTACCGTTGTAATGGATTTCGCCGTCGATGAATTCCGGGATGCCGCAGTTGGCCTTGGCCACCAGCACCGGGTCGCCGCCGTCGGCGGGTTTGCTGGCCTGCATGTTGAGAATCGTCGCCACCACTTCGGAGGCGCCGATACCGCAGTTGGTGCCGCAGGCGTGCACGCCGAGGCGATGCTGCAGGCCCATCATGTCGGCGGCGCCGACGCCCATCATGGTGCGGCCGTTGGTGTCGAAGCTCATCGTGAACACGATCGGCAGGCCGGTTTGTCGCGCGCCCCTGACGGCGAGTTCGACTTCCTCCTGCGATGACATGGTTTCGATCCAGATGACGTCGGCGCCACCCTGCTCCAGCGCCAGCGCCTGCTCCGCGAAGGCGTCGACGGCGTTCTCGGGTTCGAGCTCGCCCAGCGGCGCGAGAATTTCACCGGTAGGTCCGATCGAGCCGGCGACGATAATCCTGCGCTCGCAGTTTTCCGCAACCTGGCGAAGAATCCTCGCCGCCGCGACGTTGAGCTCGGTGACGCGATCCTGCGCGTTGTGCAGTTTCAGGCGGTAGCGCGTGCCGCCGAAACTGTTGGTCAATATCAGGTCGGAGCCGGCATCGGCGAAGGCCTGGTAGTGAGTGGTAACCCGATCGGGAAAATCCGCGTTCCACAGCTCGGGCGCGTCACCGCTTTGCAGGCCCATGCCGAAAAAAGTGGTGCCGGTGGCGCCGTCGGCGAGCAGTACCTGCTTTTCTTGCAGCATTTGTACGAACGGGTTGGTCATTGAAACTCGGGCATTTTCAAATCAGGCGGGCGAGGGCGGATTTATGCCACTAATGCCGTTATTTAGCAAGGCTTCAGGCGACTTCGAGCGCATTTTGGTCCTGCGCCAGGTAGCCCAGGTTGGGTGCCAGGTTGCTTTCGGCCTGTTCTACGGTCAAGCCTTCGCGGCGCGCATAGTCGGTCACCTGGTCGCGGTCAATCTTGCCCACCGCGAAGTACTGCGACTGCGGGTGCGAAAAGTACCAGCCGCTGACCGAGGCGGCTGGCAACATCGCCAGCGACTCGGTGAGTCCGATGCCGGTGGCCTGTTCGACCTCGAGCAGCTTCCAGATTGCTATTTTCTGCCGGTGATCCGGGTTTGCCGGGTAGCCCGGTGCGGGGCGAATGCCGCGGTACTGCTCCTTGATCAACGCGGCGTTGTCGAGCCGTTCGTCGCCGGCGTATCCCCAGGCCTCGACACGCACATGCCGATGCAGGTACTCGGCAAAGGCTTCCGCCAGCCGGTCGCACAGCGCCTTCGCCATCATCACGCGATACAGGTCGTGATCCTGTTCGTATTGCCCCAGCAGCTCGTCGAGCCCGATGCCGGCGGTGACCGCAAAGGCGCCGATATGATCGGCGACTCCGGTGTCGCGCGGCGCGATGAAATCGGCCAGCGCGAGGTTGGCTCGATCCCCCGGCAGCACCGCCTGCTGGCGCAGGCCGGTTATCCGGGTGAGCGGCTGTTCGCGCTGGTGATCGGCATAGATTTCGATATCGTCGTGATCGACGCTATTCGCCGGCAGTAGCGCGTAGACCGCGTTCGCGCTGATGCAGCCGCTGTCGATCCACTGCGCCAGCATCGCGCGCGCGTCTTCGTACAGCTTGCGCGCCTCGGCGCCGAATTTTTCGTGTTCGAGGACGCGCGGGAATTTCGCGCGCAACTGCCAGGTGCTGAAAAACGGGGTCCAGTCGATGTAGTCGAGCAGCTCGGCCAGCGGGAAATCGGTCAGCCGGTGGATGCCCTCCTGCCGCGGCAACGGCGGTCGGTAACTGTTCCAGTCGGTATGCAGGCGATTCGAACGCGCCGCGGTCAGGCTTAAGAATTGGCGCTGCTCCAGTTTGGCCTGGAAGCGTTCGCGGTAGTGATCGTATTCCTGGTTGATGCCGTCGACAAAGGCCGCGCGCCGGCTTTCGCCGAGCAGGTTGCTGGCGACCGCCACGCAGCGCGACGCGTCGGCGACATAAACAACGGGCTGGCGATAATGCGGGTCGATCCTGACCGCGGTGTGCATTTTCGAGGTGGTCGCGCCGCCGATCAGCAGCGGAATGCGGAAACCCTGGCGCTGCATTTCCTTCGCCACGTGGGTCATTTCCTCCAGCGATGGCGTGATCAGCCCCGATATACCGATCAGGTCGACCGCGTGCTCGCGCGCGGCCTCGAAAATGGTTTCCGCCGGCACCATCACGCCGAGGTCGATGACTTCATAGCCGTTGCACTGCAAAACCACGCCGACGATATTCTTGCCGATGTCATGCACATCGCCCTTGGCGGTGGCGAGCAAGATCTTGCCGGCGGACTTGCTGGCCGCCTGTTCGGCCTGCATCAGCGGTTCGAGCCAGGCGACGGCCTTTTTCATCACGCGCGCCGATTTGACGACCTGTGGCAGAAACATTTTTCCTGCGCCGAACAGGTCGCCGACGATGTTCATACCGTCCATCAGCGGACCCTCGATCAACTGTAGCGGAGAATCGACCAGCCGCAGGGCTTCCTCGGTGTCGGCTACGATATGGTCGGCAATGCCCTTGACCAGCGCGTGCTGCAGGCGCTCGTTCACCGGCCAGTTGCGCCACTCAGCCTGTATCGCCTGGTTTTCGCCGTCGCTATCCCGGTAGCTGTCGGCGATCGCCAGCAGGCGTTCGGTGGCCTCGCTATCGCGATTCAGTACCACGTCTTCGACCGCGTCGCGCAGGGCTGATGGAATGTCTTCATAGATCGCCAGCTGGCCGGCGTTGACGATGCCCATGTCCATGCCCGCGCGAATCGCGTGGTAGAGGAAGACCGCGTGAATCGCCTCGCGCACCGGGTTGTTGCCGCGAAACGAGAACGAAACGTTTGACAGGCCGCCCGAAACCAGGGCGCCCGGCAGCTTTTGTTTGAGCGCGCGAGTAGCCTCGATGAAGGCGAGCCCAAAATGATTATGCTCGGGCATGCCGGTGGCGATGGCGAAAATGTTGGGATCGAAAATAATATCTCCGGCATCGAAACCGAGCCGATTGACCAGCAGATCGAAAGCGCGGCTGCAAATGTCGACGCGGCGCTCGACGCTGTCGGCCTGCCCCTGCTCGTCGAAGGCCATGACCACGACCGCGGCACCGTAGCGCTGGCACAGTTTGGCCTGGCGTAAAAACTCGCTTTCACCGGCCTTGAGGCTGATCGAATTGACCACCGATTTGCCCTGCACGCACTGCAGCCCGGCCTCGATCACTTCCCAGCGCGACGAGTCGATCATGATCGGCACTCGCGAGATGTCGGGCTCGGCCGCGATCAGGTTGAGAAAATGGCGCATTTCGTCGACCGATTCGAGCAGCCCCTCGTCCATGTTGATATCTATGATCTGGGCGCCGTTTTCGACCTGCAGACGGGCAACGCCGAGCGCCGCCTCGTAATCCTGCTCCACGATAAGGCGCTTGAACAGCGCCGAACCGGTGACGTTGCAGCGTTCCCCGACGTTGACGAAGAGCGAGTCCGAGTCGATGCTGAAAGCCTCCAGCCCCGACAGGTGACAGCCCGGCCCGGCCGCGAGCGGTCGCCGTGTTTCGACGCCGTTTACCGCGTCGCGCATGGCGCGGACATGTTCGGGCGTGGTGCCGCAGCATCCGCCGACGATGTTGACCAGGCCCGCTTGCGCCCACTCGCCGATGTGCGCGGCCATGGCGTCGGCGCTTTCGTCGTAGCCGCCGAATTCGTTGGGTAGGCCGGCGTTCGGATGCGCGCTGACAAAGCAGTCGGCGACCGCGCCGAGCTGGTCTATGTACTGTCGCAGTTCAGCCCCGCCGAGCGCGCAGTTGAGCCCGACCGCGAGCGGCCTGGCGTGGCGAATCGAATGCCAGAAAGCCTCGCAGGTCTGCCCCGACAGGGTGCGGCCGGAGGCGTCGGTAATGGTGCCGGAGATCATCAGCGGCAGCCGCCTGCCGATTTGCTCGAACAGGGTTTCGATGGCGTAAATCGCGGCGCGCGCGTTGAGCGTGTCGAACACCGTCTCGAGTAGCAGCAGGTCGACGCCGCCGTCAATCAGGGCGGCCGCCGATTCCGCGTAAGCGTCGGCCAGCTGTTCAAAATCGACATTGCGGTAAGCCGGGTCGGTAACCTCGGGCGACAGGCTCGCGGTGCGGTTAGTTGGCCCGAGCACGCCCGCGACCCAGCGCGGTCGTTGCGGATCGCGCCGGTTGAACTTGTCGGCGGCGGTGCGCGCCAGCCGCGCCGATGCGGTATTAAGCTCGGCCGACAGCGATTCCATTCCATAGTCCGTCAGCGCGATAGCCGTCGAGTTGAAACTGTTGGTCTCGATGATATCGGCGCCGGCCTCGAGATAAGCCTCGTGGATGAGTTGGATAATATCTGGCCTAGTCAGCGATAACAGGTCGTTATTGCCGCGCAGTTCCATGGGCCAGTCGGCAAAGCGATCGCCGCGATAGTCCGCCTCGGTTAATCCATGCGCCTGGATCATCGTGCCCATGGCGCCATCGAGTAACAGGATGCGATTTTTCAGGGCTTCGTCGATGCTGATATTTTTCATTTGACTTATTCCGGTTTATAACTAAGATATAAAGATATCTTTATATCATTATTTAAAATAAATGCAAACACTGGATGCTTTACTGGTTGGATTACGCGCGGCGGGTGAGCATACCCGCCTGCGCATATTGGCGCTGTGCGCGCGCAGCGAGCTCAGCGTTTCGGAGCTGGTGAAAATTCTCGGGCAAAGCCAGCCTCGCGTATCGCGCCATCTCAAAGTCATGGTCGAGTCCGGCCTGCTGGAACGCCTGCCCGAGGGCGCCAGGGTGTATTTCAGGGTTTCCGACGATGCCGCCGTTTCGGGGCTCGGCCAGGCGCTGGTCGGCCTGATACCGGATTCCGACGCCTGTCTCAACCGCGATTTTTCCCGCCTGCAGCAGGTGCGCGACGTGCGCGCAAGGCAGGCGCAGGAATATTTTCATACCGTCGCCGATTCCTGGGACTCGATCCGCTCGCTATACGTGCCGCAGGCGCAGGTCGAAAAGAAGCTGCTCGACATCATCGGTGACCAGCCGGTGCAGGAAATGCTCGACATCGGCACCGGTACGGGCCGTATCCTGGAA
>CALJQI010000276.1 GCA_937980285.1 uncultured Gammaproteobacteria bacterium
CCGACATTTCGCGCGCTATCATGGTCTTGTGCTGATCGGGCATGAACTCGGATTCCGCCGCCTGCAGCGAGCGCGAGCGATCGATGGTGCGGCCCAGGCGGTTGGTCAGCACCACCAGCAGGCCGGAGATACCGGCCAGCAGGAAGACCGGCGCCACGGCGATGTCGATAACGCTTGCGACGGTCGCGATATTCCACTCCAGCGCATCCATGGCGCTATTACTCCTCTACCAGTTCCGGGTAGGCGAACAACGACGCGGTGCCGCCGGTATGCAGGAAAATGACATTGTCGTCTCGACCGTATCCGCCCTGACGCAGCAGGGCCAGCAGTACGGCGAAAGTCTTGCCCGAGTAGGTCGGGTCGAGCAGGATTCCCTCGCGACGGGCCAGGTACTTGATAGCCTCCACCGTGGCCTCGCTGGGCAAGCCGTAGCCGGGCGCGAGCATGCTGTCGTCGCACAGGATCTCCGTCTCGGGGATCTCGATATCGGCGCCGACCACATCGATCACCGATTGCAGTTTGGTCGCCACACGCTGTTTCTGGCTAACCGCGTCGCGTCGAACGCAAACGCCGTGCACCGGCGCCTGGCAGCCGCTGGCCCTGGCGCCCAGCAGAAACCCGGTATGGGTGGAGGCCGAGCCGGAAGGCACGATAAAACCTTTCGGCTCGATGTCGAGCGCCTGCAATTGCGCGATCAATTCCTCGGCGCCGTCGACGTAGCCCAGCGCGCCGTAGGGCGTATGCGCATTCGATAACGGAATCACGTAGGCCTTGCGCCCCTTGGACGCAAGCTCGGCGGCGCGCCGTTCGAGCGCGTGATCCGCGCCGGCCTCGTCCTCGCCTTCGGGATAGTAATGTATCTTCGCGCCCATCAGCCTGACCAGGTAGGGATTGCCCGAGCGGTGATACTCGGGTTGCTCGCGATCGACCCGGTGTTCGAGCTGCACCTCGACCTCGAGGCCCATCTTGCGCGCCGCCGCCACCGTCATGCGCACATGGTTGGATTGCACCGCGCCGGTAGTCAACAGCGTATCGGCGCCCTGCTCCATCGCCTGGCCGATATAAAATTCCAGCTGCCGGCTCTTGTTGCCGCCGAAAGCAAGCCCGGTGCAATCGTCACGCTTTATCCACACCCGGGTGTCGAATTCGGCGCTGACGTTTGTCATAAGCTCCAGCGGTGTCGGCCGATGGCTCAGCTCCACGCGGGGGAAATCTTTGGTCAATGACATCGCTGGCGGCTCCGCTTAGCTCAGGATTTTTATCAGCACCACTCCGAGACACACCAGAAGCGCGGCGATAATACGCTGCCGCCCGAAGGGTTCGCGAAACAACAGGGTACCGATCAAGGCAGCGAATATTACACTGGTTTCGCGCAATGACGAAACCATCGCCATCGGCGCTACGCCCATGGCGTAGATCACCATCGCGTAGGCGGTCGCGGCGGCGAGCGCGCCGGCGGCTATCTTGCCCGGCTTGGCGCGCATGTAGCCGAGCCAGCCGGCGCGGTCGCGCAGCAGCAGCCAGCCACCGATCGGAATCGGTTCCAGGATGAATAGCCAGATAATGTAGCTGAACGGGTTGCCGGCGGCGCGCACGCCCATGCCGTCGGCCACCGTGTAGGCCGCGATCAGCACCGAGGTCGCAAGCCCCCAACCGAGCGCCGCAGCGGGAATCTTACCGAAGGTACCGCCGGCGAAAGTAATACTGATCAACCCGGCGCTGACCAGCCCGATGCCCAACATTGCGCCCAGCGGCAGGAATTCGCCTGCCAGCAGCGCGGCGCCCAGCACCACCAGCACCGGCGCCAGTCCGCGAAACAGCGGGTAAACCTGGGACAGGTCGCCGCTGCGGTAGGACATAGACAGCGTGACGTAGTAAGCGGTGTGAATAATCATCGATGCCAGCAGCATCGGCCAGCTGGCGGCAAGCGGAATCGGAAATATGAACAACAGCGGCAGGCAGCAGATCGCGCTGATCAGGCGATAGGACGCGATACTGTACTGCGGCGTGCCACCCGACTTCGCCATTGCGTTCCAGCTGGCGTGCAGCAACGCGGCCAGCAACACCAGGCCGGCAATAAATGGCGTCATTTAGTTAATTCCGGGGACACAATACTTAACTACCAATTTCGGGGACACTGTACAAATCTGCGCTAAAGCCGCCCGGGTATACGAATCAAGCTACCTGTCCCCGAAACTGTCGTCCTCGAAACCGCCACAGTATCAGCCGTGCGAGTCTCCGACAGATGAGGCCGATCGGGTCTACTTGACGACCGTTACGGTGCAGGTCGCATGTCTTACGACTTGAGCGGCAACCGAACCCAGGAATATATTCTCGACCCTGGTGTGTTGCGCCGGAATCACGATCAGGTCGACGGCATCCTTTTGCGCCTGTTTCAGAATCAGCTCGCCAGGGTTGCCTTCGACAACAACGGCGTGGGTGTCGATATCATCCGGAACATTGTCACTAATATACTGCTTCAAATGCCGCGCAACCTCTTTCAGTGCCTCGGATACCGCATTTTTATCGAAATAAGAAGCGACGATCGGCATGCCGAACCCCGGCGCGGCGGTCATGATGGTCAATCTGGCCTGCGATCGTTTAGCTTCCTCGACCGCCAGCTTGAGGCCCTTTGCAGCCTCGGCGGTGTGTTCCAGGTCTACCGGAAAAAGAATACTTTTAAACATGGCTTGGCGCTCCTGCTACGTCAATTTTATCCTTGTCACGACGGGCTGCCTGAATTTTCCAGACCAGAATCAACAGCGCAATCGCCGGTATGTAGAACCAGCGTTTATCCGGTCGATCCAGATTTTTCTTCTGCACGTCGACGATTTCCCAGTCGAAATCGATTTTCTGTTTCTCGGCGGCGCTGCCGAAGACGATATTATCGACCAGCATCTTGCCGTCCTCTTCGCGCAACTCGAGACCGGCCGCCATCTCGATGCGCTCCTTGCCGGGTCC
>CALJQI010000277.1 GCA_937980285.1 uncultured Gammaproteobacteria bacterium
CGCAACCTGCACAACCTCGAGAAAGGCATCGAACTCGGTGTTATCGACAGCTATGAAACAAGTATCGCCGATTGCGTCTCCGACGCCGATGTCGTCGTCGTCGCGGTTCCGCTGGGAGCGATGCCGAAAGTGTTTAGCGAATTGAAATCAAATATCAGCAGCGACGTCGTCGTCACCGATGTCGGCAGCTCGAAGGGCTCGGTGGTCGCCGCCGCAAAGGTCGGGCTGGGAGAAATGATTTCCCGCTTCGTGCCAGGTCACCCGATTGCCGGCAATGAAAAAAGCGGGGTCGAGGCCGGTTTTGCCAGCCTTTACCAGAGCCGTCGCGTGATCTTGACTCCGCTCGACGAAACCGCGCAGGACGCGATCGATGTCGTTGCTCAAATGTGGCATCACTGTGGCGCCATCATCGAGTATCTCGACGTCGACCACCACGACAAGGTGTTAGCCGCGACCTCGCATTTACCGCACATGCTGGCCTACGCACTGGTGCACCAGTTGTCGCATCTCAACGATCACGACGAGATATTTCGTTACGCCGCCGGCGGCTTTCGCGATTTCACCCGCATCGCGTCAAGCGATCCGGTCATGTGGCGCGACGTCTGTCTGTCAAACGCCACGGCTCTGGGTGAATTGATCGCGCAATACCAGCAGGAACTCGATCAAATTGCGGCGGCGATTCGTGAGCAGGATGCCGATGAATTACTCAAACTATTCAGCCGCGCAAAGTCGGAGCGCGATTCTTTGATCGGGAACTGTTAGTGACGACATTTGTTTGCAGACCCGGTGGCAGTGTCAGCGGCGAGATCAGGGTTCCAGGCGACAAATCGATTTCCCATCGCTCGGTCATGCTGGCGTCCATTGCCGAGGGTGTCAGCCATATCTCGGGTTTTCTGCAGGGCGAGGACAGTCTCAATACGATCGCGGCCTTCCGGCAAATGGGCGTGCGGATCGAACGCGAACAGGACAGGGTTACCGTTAACGGCGTTGGGTTGCATGGATTGCAACAACCCGCGCAGGACCTCGATATGGGCAACTCCGGCACCGCAATGCGGCTGCTGCTGGGATTGCTCGCCGGGCAGGATTTCGATGCCTGCCTGGTCGGGGACAGTTCCCTGTCGACACGCCCGATGCAGCGAGTCATCGCACCACTGCAATCGATGGGTGCGGTGATCGAAAGTGAAACCGGCGGGCGCGCGCCGCTGCGAATCCGGGGCGGGCAGGCTCTGGCGGCCATCGACTACGATATGCCGGTGGCGTCGGCGCAGGTGAAATCCTGCCTGTTGCTGGCGGGACTTTATGCCGGCGGCGAGACCGTGGTGCGCGAGCCCGCGCCCACGCGCGATCATAGCGAACGCATGCTGCGCGGCTTCGGCTGCGAGGTGAAATCGGAAAACGGCGAGATCCGGCTGCGCGGAAATCAGGTACTGAAATCTTGCGATATCGACGTGCCGGCCGATATCTCCTCGGCGGCGTTTTTCATGGTCGCCGCCTCGATTGCCGAGGCCGGCGACATCAGCCTGCAGCATGTCGGCCTCAATCCGACACGCACCGGCGTTATCGATATCCTGAAACTGATGGGCGCCGATATCGAGATACTCAATCGCCGCGAGATCGGCGGCGAGCCGGTGGCTGACCTGCGCCTGCGCGGCGCGGCGCTCAAGGGCATCGATATTCCGCAGGAACTGGTACCGTTGGCGATTGACGAGTTTCCGGTGTTATTCGTCGCCGCCGCCTGTGCCGAAGGCAGCACACGTTTGAGCGGCGCCGAGGAACTTCGAGTCAAGGAAAGCGATCGTATCCAGGTGATGGCCGACGGCCTCGACAGTCTCGGCGTAGAAACCGAGGTCAAGGCCGACGGCATTATAATTCAGGGCGGCAAGATCGGCGCCGGCACGGTCGATTCGCACGGCGATCATCGAATCGCCATGGCCTTCAGTGTCGCCTCGCTCGCGGCCAGCGGTGAAATCCGAATTCTGGACTGCGCCAACGTCAACACTTCTTTCCCGGGATTTGCCGAACTGGCTCGACAAACCGGGCTCAGGATAAGTATCGATGAAGAATGAAGCTCCTTTCGTGGTTGCAATCGACGGCCCCAGCGGGTCTGGCAAGGGTTCTCTAGCGCTTAGCGTCGCGAACGAACTAGGCCTTCACCTGCTCGACAGTGGCGCGATCTATCGTATGCTGGCGTTGAAAGCCCTGCGCCAGGGCGTCGATCTCGACGATGAACAGCGAGTCGACGGATTGATCGATGATTTCGATATTCGTTTCGAAGCCGGTGAAGAACTGTCCATTCCTTTCCTCGACGGTGTCGACGTTTCGGCCGAGTTACGCCAGGAGGCAACCGGTGACGCGGCCTCCAGGGTGGCGCGCCATGCCCGCGTGCGCGAGTCCCTGCTGGAGCTGCAGCGCGGTTTTTTGAAGCCTCCCGGGCTGGTGGCGGATGGGCGCGATATGGGCACGGTGGTGTTCCCGAAGGCCCGATTTAAGTTTTTTTTGTACGCAAGTGTCGAAATTCGCGCACAAAGACGGTATAAGCAGTTGATAAATATGGGGTTGTCCGCTAATATCGCCGATCTTCAAGCGGACTTAGCAGAACGTGACGAGCGCGATCAGAATCGCAGCGCTTCACCACTCAAGCCCGCCGAAGACGCACTGGTTGTAGATTCGAGTCTACTCGACATGGCGCAGGTAACGGAACTCGTACTGAGCCATATCAGAGAAGGCAAGACGACGTAATGAATAAGGCCCCTGTTGACGCACTGTCTGCAGGGTTTTTTTAACTAACCTGGCGGTTAATTTTATCCAGATTAACTGTCTAGAAACTCTTTTAGGATATTTCCATGACTGAAAACTTTGCAGAAATGTTCGAGCAAAGCATTACTCAAATGAATATGCGCGTCGGTGAAATCATCACTGGCGAGGTTGTCGATATCAACCGGGATGTTGTTATCGTCAACGCCGGCCTCAAGTCCGAGGGTGTTATTCCGGTAGAACAATTTTACGATGAAAACGGCGAACTCGACGTCAATATCGGCGATACGGTAGAAGTGGCGCTGGATTCGTTCGAAGACGGCTATGGCGAATCACGCCTGTCGCGCGAAAAAGCCAAGCGCGCCCGCGCCTGGACCCGTCTCGAGCAGGCGCAGCAGGCCGACGAAATCGTCACCGGCCGTTTCACCGGCAAGGTCAAGGGTGGTTTCACCGTCGACATCGGTGAAATCCGCGCCTTCCTGCCCGGTTCGCTGGTCGATGTGCGCCCGGTACGCGACACCGCCTATCTCGAAGAAAAAGAGCTCGAATTCAAAATCATCAAGCTCGACCAGAAGCGCAATAATGTCGTTGTATCGCGTCGCGCGGTGGTCGAAAAAGAATTCAGCGAAGAGCGCGAAAAGCTGCTTGAAACCCTGAAAGAGGGCGAGCGCGTTCGCGGTATCGTCAAGAACCTCACCGACTACGGTGCATTCCTCGACCTTGGCGGCATCGATGGCCTGTTGCACATTACCGACATGGCCTGGAAACGCGTCAAGCATCCCTCCGAAGTGGTTGAAATCGGTCAGGAAATCGACGTTGTCGTGCTCAAGTTCGACCGCGAAAAGAATCGCGTCTCGCTCGGCCTCAAGCAAATGGGCGACGATCCCTGGGAAAACCTCATGCGTCGTTACCCGGAAGGGCAGCGCCTGTTCGGACACGTCAGCAACATCACCGACTACGGTTGTTTTGTCGAGATCGAAGACGGTGTCGAGGGTCTTGTCCACGTATCCGAAATGGACTGGACTAACAAGAACGTCAATCCCAACAAGGTTGTCACCCTTGGCGATGAAGTCGAAGTTGTTATTCTCGAGATCGACGAAGAACGCCGCCGCATTTCGCTGGGCATGAAGCAATGCAGGGCGAACCCCTGGGAAGAGTTCGGCACCACCAACAACAAGGGCGATGTCATTTCCGGCAAGATCAAGTCGATTACCGACTTCGGTATTTTCATCGGCCTGGAAGGCAATATCGACGGCCTGATCCACCTTACCGACCTGTCCTGGAACAAGCCGGGCGAGGAAGCGGTACGCGAGTATCAGAAGGGACAGGAAGTCGAAGCCATGGTATTGTCGATCGACCCCGAGCGTGAGCGTATCTCGCTTGGTATCAAGCAAATCGAAAAAGATCCGTTTGCGAGCTTTATCGCCGATAAGCCCAAGGGTAGTATAGTATCCGGCACGGTGGTTTCGGTTGACGCCAAGGCGGCGGTAGTCGACCTCGGCGACGGCATCGAGGGCCTGTTGCGGGCTTCCGAGATGGCAAAGGATCGTGTCGAAGACGCGCGTTCATTCCTTAACGAAGGCGACCAGATCGAAGCCAAGATTACCGGAATGGACCGCAAGGGGCGCAGCATTTACCTGTCGATCAAGGCCAAGGATAGCGACGAGGAACAGGAAGCGCTGAAAGATTACGCGGCAAGCAGTGACAGCAGGGCGGCTACTACCAGCTTTGGCGATCTGCTGAAAGAAAAAATGGATTCCTGATCCACAATCGGGTGGCGGGTTCGGCCCGCCACCCGAACAGATTACCGGACCAAGTGATGAAAGACGCAGAATTTGTACCATCGATGACCAAATCGGACCTGATCGATAATTTATCGAGGAATCAGGGGCACCTGGCATACAAGGATGTCGAACTGGCGGTTAAAAGCCTGATCGAAATGATGAGTAGCGCGTTATCCAATGGTGAACGCATCGAAATCAGGGGCTTCGGCAGTTTCAGCCTGCACTACCGCCCGCCGAGGACGGGACGTAATCCCAAGTCGGGGGACAAGGTGGATTTGCCCGGAAAGTACGTACCGCATTTCAAACCCGGCAAGGAGTTGCGCGATCGCGCCAACAACCAGAAATAGCCCCGTTTCCTGCGCCAGGTCAGGCTTGACAGGTTAACCATGGATATCTGGCTATTCCTGCTGGTTCTGGCCGCTATCATCATAGGCTGGTTGCTGGGACGCTGGCAGCCTTTCAAAAAGAAACTCAGTCAACAACAGCCCGATCAATTCTCCGAACGTTATGCCAGGGGATTGAATTACCTGCTGGCCGACGACTCCGACAACGCGATAAAGATTTTTACCGACCTGATCGAAGTCAACAGGGACACCATCGAGATTCATATCGCCCTGGGCAACCTTTTTCGCTCCAAGGGCGAGGTGGATAGAGCCATCAAGGTTCATCAGAATTTGCTGGCGCGTCCGAACCTGACACGCAAGCAACGTCATATGGCGATTGCCGAGCTGGCCAGCGATTATCTCAAGGCCGGTTTGCTCGACCGGGCGGAAAAACTGTATCGCGAAATGATCGAACTCGGCGCCGACGCCAACCATGCCTGGCATCGACTTCTCGATTTATACATTACCGAGAAATCCTGGGGCGAAGCGGTCGATTGCGCGCATGAGCTTTACAGCCGGGGAGAACCCGAAGCCGCGGTCACCTATAGTCAGTGCCTGTGCGAAATTGCAAACGAGGCGATTCATAGCGGCAATAACCGGCTGGCGCGAAAAAGCCTGGATCGCGCACTCGAGGTCGACCCCGGCTGCGTGCGAGCCGCCTTGCTATTGATCCAGCTGCACATGAACAGCGACAATCACTCGGCGGCGAAAAAGATTTTTCTGCGCCTGGTGCGCGAGAGCCCCGATTACATGGGGCTTTATATCGAACCGGCGCGGAGTATATACCTCAACCGTGAAGCCCGCGTGTACCAGGACTTTCTACAGAACCAGTACCGCCAGCATCCGTCGACACGGCTGGCCGTCGCGCTGCTGGAACACTACGCACGCAACGACGAAATCGAAAAGGCGCGACAGTTCCTGTCGGATATTCTGCACAAATCGCCTTCCTTCGAAGCTTTCGAATTTGCCCTGCGTTTTCTCAAATCCAATCCCGACCAGCTGAGCGAAACCTGGGAAACCCTGTCGACCTTTTTGAAATCGGTTCAGGATAAAAAAATCGAATACGTCTGTTCACGTTGTGGATACGAGAGTCATGCCATACAATGGCTATGCCCCAGCTGCCGCAACTGGGCTTCGATGAAGCCAGTGAGACTATGAACGACCCTAAAATCATCGTTGCGCTAGATTTTCCAGATTACCAACAGGCCCTCGATTTTTCTCGTAAAACCTCACCTGAACAGTGCAGGCTGAAGGTGGGTAAGGAACTGTTTACCAGCGCCGGTCCCGCACTGGTCGAAAAGCTGATCGACCGCGGTTTTGACGTCTTTCTCGACCTCAAGTATCACGACATTCCCAACACCGTCAACAAGGCCGCCAGCGCGGCGGCGAAGCTGGGGGTATGGATGCTGAACGTACACGCCATGGGCGGCACTGCAATGATGCAGGCCGCGCGCGAAGGTATCGAGGTAGTTGCAAGGCGACCTTACCTGATAGCCGTTACCGTGCTGACCAGCATGTCGCAGGATGATTTGACTGCGCTAGGTGTCAACATGCCGTTGCCGCGCCTGGTCGAGCGACTGGCTCGGCAGGCGGTCGATAGCGGACTCGACGGGGTTGTCTGTTCGGCGCAGGAAGCGCGCGGACTGCGAGCCAGCCTGGGCCAGTCGGCTTTACTGGTAACGCCTGGAATCCGGCCGGAATGGGCGGCTGCGGATGACCAGCACCGCATTGTAACCCCCGCGCAGGCGCTGGCCGATGGCGCCAGTTACCTGGTAGTCGGGCGACCGATTACCCGCCACCAGGACCCGGCCGAAGCCCTGGGGATGATTGCAGAATCAATTTCATAGCCAACTTCGGGCTGCGCGGATGACAGCCATTTGACGAATCGTTACACTATTGCGAATTTGACAATTCCAAGGGTTATTAATGGACCCCAACTTCCTAGATTTTGAACAACCGATCGCCGAACTGCAGGCCAAGATTTCGGAGCTGCGCTACGTCACCGACGATTCGGAGATCAATATCAGCCAGGAAATCCAGACGCTGGAACGCAAGGCGGAATCGCTTACCACGTCGATTTTCTCGAAGCTGTCCGCATGGCAGATATCGCAGCTGTCGCGGCATCCGAATCGGCCTTATACGATCGATTATATCGACCGTATTTTTACCGATTTCGAGTATCTGCACGGAGATCGCGCCTTCGCCGACGATCATCCAATCGTTGGCGGCATTGGCAGGCTCGAGGGCAGGCCGGTGATGGTTATCGGCCAGCAAAAAGGGCGCGATACCCGCGAAAAGATCAAGCGTAATTTCGGCATGCCGCGTCCCGAGGGCTATCGCAAGGCGCTGCGCCTGATGAAAATGGCGGAGAAATTCAAAATGCCCCTGTTGACGCTGGTCGATACCCCCGGCGCCTATCCGGGTATAGGCGCAGAGGAGCGCGGTCAAAGCGAAGCAATCGCCAAAAACCTGTATGCCCTGGCCGAGCTGAAAACGCCGATCATCTGCACCGTTATCGGTGAGGGCGGTTCCGGCGGCGCGCTCGCTATTTGCGTCGGTGATCGAATCAATATGCTGCAGTACGCGACCTATTCGGTCATATCTCCCGAGGGTTGCGCCTCGATCCTGTGGAAAAGCGCGGACAAGGCTTCGCAGGCCGCCGAAGCCATGGGCATTACCGCGAAACGACTGCATTCGCTGAACCTGATCGATAACATTATTCGCGAACCGCTCGGCGGCGCGCATCGTGAATATGACCAGATCGCCGATTCTCTGAAACAAAGCCTGACAGAAAGCCTCGAGGCGCTCGAATCCATCACCATCGACAAGTTGCTCGATCAGCGTTATCAAAAGCTGATGGCTTTTGGCCAGTACCGGGAAAGCTGACAGGGTATTAACCTGGCTTCAGATGCGCGCCTGCCTGGAATCGATTCCTGAAGACATCAATCGTGTTTTCGTGGCTTATAGCGGCGGTCTCGATTCCAGCGTATTGCTGCACCTGCTGCTGTCTGAAAAAAGAAAATTTCAAATAATCCCCTGGCATATTAATCACGGCCTGGTCGAAAGCGCGCAACAGATGGAGCAGTTCTGTCTTCGGCAGGCCGACGTCAACGGTCTCGAAATTCGTGTGCACCACCTGGACCTGGGCGATACCGATAGCAACATAGAGGCTGTCGCGCGGCGCCTGCGATACCAGTTGTTCGAGCGACACAGCGGCCACGGCGACTGTATTCTGACCGCCCATCATGCCGATGACCAGGCGGAAACTTTTTTACTCAACGCCTTGCGCGGATCGGGCGCCGCCGGA
>CALJQI010000278.1 GCA_937980285.1 uncultured Gammaproteobacteria bacterium
ATCGGCGAATACCTGGTCGAGGTTATTGATCGGGCCGCAGGGAATGCCGCGCGCATTCAATGCCTCGAGCCAGTCCGCACTGGAGCGCTGTTGCATGATCGCGACGACTTCGGGAACCAGTGCATCGCGATGCCTGACGCGTTCGCTGTTTTTGCGAAAGCGTTCGTCCGTCGCCAGTTCGGGACGCCCGGCGAGCTCGCAGAAGCGCTCGAACTGGGCATCGTTGCCGACCGCGAGAATAATGTATCCATCGGCGGTCTCGAAAGCCTGGTAAGGCACGATATTCGGGTGCGCGTTGCCCAACCGTCGTGGATTCACGCCGCTGGCAAGATAATTCATCGCCTGGTTGGCGAGCGTCGCCACCTGCACGTCGAGCAGCGCCATGTCGATGTATTGTCCCTGCCCCGTTGCGCGCTGGTGTATCAGCGCCGCCTGGATTGCGTTGGCGGCATAGAGCCCGGTCAACACGTCGGCCAGCGCGACGCCGATTTTCATCGGTTGTCCACAGGCCTCGCCGGTGACGCTCATCATGCCGCCCATCGCCTGGATCATGAAATCGTAACCGGCACGCTCGGCGTAGGGGCCGGTCTGGCCGAAGCCGGTAATCGAGCAATAGACGAGTTCTGGATTAATCCCGTTCAGGCTGTCGTAATCGAGGCTGTACTTCCTTAACCCGCCGACCTTGAAATTCTCGATCAGCACGTCGCTTTGCGCGGCGAGGTCTCGAATCAGCGCCTGTCCCTGGGGTCGGGCCATGTCGATGCAGACCGACAGCTTGCCGCGGTTGGCGCCATGAAAATAAGCCGCTTCGCCGCTCGACTCACCGTCCGCATCCGGCATATAGGGAGGTCCCCAGCCGCGCGTATCGTCGCCGCTGCCGGGACGCTCGATCTTGATCACCTCGGCGCCGAGATCGGCCAGCATCTGGCTCGCCCACGGCCCCGCCAGGATCCGGCTCAGGTCAAGAACCCTTATCCCTTCGAGCGCTGCGGCCATTTAAAAGAAGGCTTGGATTCCGGTCTGGGCACGACCGAGAATCAACGCGTGTATGGCGTGGGTGCCTTCATAGGTGTTGACCGCCTCGAGATTCATCACGTGGCGAATCACGTGAAACTCGTCGGACACGCCGTTACCGCCGTGCATGTCGCGCGCCACGCGCGAAATCTCGAGCGACTTGCCGCAATTGTTACGCTTCATCAACGACACCAGTTCCACCGGACACTGGTCGGCATCCATCAGGCGTCCCATTTGCAGGCACCCCTGCAGGCCGAGCGTGATTTCCGTCTGCATGTCGGCGAGCTTCTTTTGCACCAGCTGGGTCGCCGCCAGCGGACGCCCGAACTGGGTTCGATCGAGCGTGTACTGGCGCGCCGCGTGCCAGCAAAACTCGGCAGCGCCGAGCGAGCCCCAGGCAATGCCGTAACGCGCGCGGTTGAGGCAGCCAAACGGGCCCTTCAGGCCTTCCACGTTCGGCAACAGGTTTTCCTCGGGCACAAACACGTCCTGCATGACGATCTCGCCGGTGACCGAGGCGCGCAGCGAGAACTTGCCTTCGATCTTGGGCGTGGACAATCCTTCCATACCGCGCTCGAGGATGAATCCGCGAATCACGCCATCGAGCTTGGCCCATACCACCATGACGTCGGCAATCGGCGAATTGGTGATCCACATCTTGGCGCCCTTGAGCCGGTAACCGCCGTCGCTGGCGGTGGCGGTAGTCTTCATGCTCGCGGGATCGGATCCGGCGTCGGGCTCGGTCAGGCCGAAGCACCCCACCAGTTCGCCGGTGGCCAGCCGCGGCAGGTACTTCTGGCGCTGGTCTTCGCTGCCGTAGGCGTAAATCGGATGCATCACCAGCGATGACTGCACGCTCATCGCCGAACGATAACCGCTGTCGACGCGTTCGACCTCGCGCGCGACCAGGCCGTAGGAAACGTAGTTGGCGCCGGCGCAGCCGTAGTCTTCCGGAATGGTCGCGCCGAGCAGCCCGAGTTCGCCGAATTCATTCATGATTTCGCGGTCGAAGATTTCTTCCCGGTTGGCCATAAGCGCGCGCGGCATCAGCTGCTGCTGACAGTATTCGCGCGCGGCGTCGCGAATCATGCGCTCTTCCTCGCTCAACTGCTGCTCGAGAAACATCGGGTCCTGCCAGTCGAATGGCACTCGTTTTGCCTGGGTCATAATCTTGTCACCTGTAAATTGTGATCACATAATATCCTTGCCAGCCAGGAATACCAGTCAATTTGGCGCATGATTGGCAAATTTAAACCTCGCTATCAGCCCAGGCTAACGTCGCTGCAGAAACTGCAGCGCCAGCGTGCCGTAGCTGTAATACCCGGCGCGAAAAGCGCGCCATTTCTCGTGATAGCGCGCCTCGATCGGAAACGGAAAATCGTCGCGGTTACCGCTGACGATGGTTTCCGCCAGCCGCTTGCCGATGACGCTACCCGGCCCGATGCCGCGGCCGTTGTAGCCCGCCGGGGCAAACACGCCCGGCGCCAGCAGCTGCACGCGCAGAATCTTGTTACTGGTAACGCCGATCTGACCGCTCCAGCTAAACGCCCAGTTCGCGCCCCTGGCCTGCGGATACAGGAGATCGCGGGTGCGCGTCATCCAGTTTTCGCGGATGGCGCGCTGAAAACCGCGTAATCGCCCGGCGCTGCTCATCACCAGCCGGCCGTCTTTATCGATCCTTGAAGAAGTCAGCAGCAGCTGCGTATCCCACAGGCCCTCGCGGCCGGGAATAATGCCGGCCGCAATGTCGTCGGCAAGCGGTGCGGTCGCGCATTGGAAGATAAACACCGGCAGCGTCGAAGTACGCACCTGATGGCTATGACGATCGGCATAGGCATTGGTGGCAACCACTACCTGCTCGGCGGATACCGACCCATGCGCGGTGGTCGCCAGCCAGCGGTCGTTCTTACGGGTGAGGCTTTCGACGCCGGATTCCTGGTACAGCCTGGCGCCGAGGCCCTGCGCCGCTTTCGCCAGCGCGCGCGCGTAACTCAGCGGATTTATGGTCGCGGCCTGCGGGTCGCGGATACCGCCATGCCGGTAGTATGGCGAGGCGGACAACGCCCGCGAGGTCTCGCCATCGATCAATTCGACCGCGGAGCCCAGTTCCTGCAGCTGGCGGCAACGATTCTCGAGATGCCGCATGCCGCCTGCGCTATGCGCGATATTAACCGTGCCGCTGGGTTGCAGATCGCAATCCATGTGGTAGCGCTCGACCAGCTCAGCCACCAGCGCGGGCGAATCGCGCAACGCCATGTTGAAACGCTGGCCGGCCTCTTCACCAAGCTGCGCGCAAACATGATCCGGGTTTTGCCAGACACCGGCATTGACCAGCCCGGCATTGCGGCCCGAACCGCCGAAACCGATACTTTTCGCTTCCAGCAACACCACCGAGGCACCTTTTTCAGCGAGGTGTAGTGCGCAGGACAGGCCAGTATAACCGCCGCCGATGACTAGCACATCGGACTGCATGGCTTCGCGCAATTGCTCGTTAACCGGGTTTGCGATCGAGCTGGCGGCCCACAGCGAGTTCTCTCCTGCGTCCTGTGGCATGTGATCTGGCATCAGGCAGTTTCCGCTACATTTGTTGCGGAATTGTGCGTGAAGCAAATTTTTAATGCTAGCCATGACTGAAAAAATCGATAAGAATTCGCAGCTCTAAGTCAGGCATTTGGGGGAGAATTCGATGACGACTTTAACTGTCGCGGCTACGCAAATGGCTTGCGGCCGGGACCTACCCGCGAACCTCGAGCGCGCGGATAAGCTGATCCGCGAGTCCGCAGAACGAGGCGCCCAGGTTATTTTGATCCAGGAGCTGTTCGAAGCGCCCTATTTCTGCATCGAACAGGACGCCCGGCACTTCGAGCTGGCGACCTCGGTCGACGAAAACCCCGCGATCAAGCGCTTCCAGACGCTGGCGCGGGAACTCGGGGTGGTGCTGCCCTGCAGCTGGTTCGAGCGCGCAAACCGCGCGTTCTACAATTCGTTGGCGATGATCGACGCCGACGGTTCCCTGCTCGGGGTTTACCGCAAGTCGCATATCCCCAACGGCCCCGGCTACCAGGAAAAAACTTATTTCAATCCCGGCGACACCGGCTTCCGTGTCTGGGATACCCGCTTCGGCAAAATCGGCGCCGGCGTCTGCTGGGACCAGTGGTTCCCGGAGGCAGCGCGCAGCATGGCGCTGATGGGCGCCGAGCTACTGCTTTACCCGACCGCGATCGGTTCCGAGCCGCCGCCGGCGATTACGCTCGATTCCAGCGGTCACTGGCAGCGTACGATGCAGGGCCATGCGGCGGCCAACATGATCCCGCTGGTCGCCTCCAACCGCATCGGCACCGAGCACGCCAGCCATGACGAGGCGCTGGAATTAACCTTTTACGGGCATTCGTTCATCGCCGACCATACCGGCGCCATCGTCGCCGAGGCCGATGACCACAGCGAAACCGTGCTGCTGCATGAATTCGACATGGACGCGATCGACAACTATCGCAACGCCTGGGGCCTTTTTCGCGATCGGCGGCCGGACCTGTACCAGCAGGTAGCCACCCTCGACGGCATGAGCGAACCGGTATGAGCGATAACGAACTTTGCTACCTGAGCGCACATCAGGCTATACAGCTTTTTACCCGCGGCCAGCTGTCTCCGGTCGAACTGATGCAGGCGCTGATCGAGCGCAGCGAAGCGCTCGAGCCACACATCAACGCCTTCACCGAAACCTATTTCGACGAAGCGGTGGAACAGGCGCGCGCGGCTGAGAAGCGCTACCGGGAGGGGAGCCAGCGGCCACTGGAAGGCGTCCCGCTGGCGGTCAAGGATGAATTCAGGCTCGCCGGCAAGCGCCGCACTTCGGCCTCGCTGGTCTACCGCGATCGAACCGACACGGAAAGCGATGTCGTCATCCAGCGCCTGCTCGACGCCGGCGCGATCGCTCACGCCAAAACCACAACACCCGAGTTCTGCCTGCTGGGATCCTGCCATTCGCGCCTCTGGGGCGTTACCCGCAACCCCTGGAACCTGGATATCACTCCGGGCGGTTCGTCGGGCGGTTCCGGCGCGGCGCTCGCGGCCGGCACCACCACCATCGCTACCGGCACCGACATCGGCGGTTCGATACGCATTCCGGCCTCGTTGTGCGGCATCGCGGGTTACAAGGCGCCCTACGGCCGCAATCCGGAGATCCCTGTTTTCAACCTGGATTTTTACAGCCATTCCGGACCGATGGCGCGTGCGGCAAACGATATCGCCAGCATGCAAAACCAGATGTCCGGCATACACAATCGCGATATCGCCAGCCTGCGTGAAAAAGTGATCGTCGATACAACCGTGCCGCAAAACCTGAAGGGCTGGAAGATCGCCTGGTCGATGGACCTCGGTTTCATGGAAGTCGACAATAGCGTGCGCGAAAACACGCTGGCGGCGCTGGAATTACTGCGCGACCTCGGCGCCAGCGTCGACGAAGTCGAGATTGGCTGGGACGAGTCGATCATCGACGCCGCGCATACGCACTGGGCGCACGACTGGGCCGCGTCGATGGACGCCCTGCTCGATACCAACCGCGACGACCTGTGCGACTACACCGTCTGGTTCATCGAAAACTCGCGCAAGTCGACACCGCTGGATTACCTCGAATCGATCGAAGCCGCGGTACGCATGTACGACCGCTTTGGCCCGCTGATGGATGACTACGATATCTTCATCTGCCCGACACTGATGACTACCGGCGTACCGAACGACAGCACCTGGCCCGAAAACGAGATCGAGATCAACGGCGAAATTCGCATGATCAGCGAGGAACACTGGTCGGCTACCTTCCCGTTCAACATGCTCAGCCGCTGCCCGGTTTTATCGATGCCAAGCGGGCTGACCGCGAACGGCGTACCCAGCGGCATTCAATTTGTCGCCCGCAGTTTCGACGACCAGCGCGTTTTCAGCGCCGCGCTCGCCTACGAGCAGGCCTTCGCCGCGCCGGCCTACCAACTCGACCCACGAATTACGTCCGGAGATTAAACATGCTAACCGTATTCAGTGAAAAACACGCCCTGCGTGACGCCAAAACCGAGCTTTACGGTGGCAAGCTGGTACCCCCCTTCGAATGCCCGCTACGCGCCGAGCACGTGCTCAATCGCGTCAAACAGGTAGGCCTTGGCGACATTATCGCGCCGCAGCATTTCGACATCGAGGCGATAACCCGCGTTCACGATGCCGACTTCCTCCGCTTTCTCGAAACCTGCTGGGATGAATGGAGCGCGGCCGGCTTCGACGGCGAGGCCATCGCCAGCTGCTGGCCGGCGCGCGGCATGCAGCAGCAGCGGGTGCCGCATCATATCGAGGGCAAGCTCGGGCACTACGCCCTGGCCGCCGAAACCTCTATCTGCAACGGCACCTGGGAAGCCGCTCGCGCCAGCGTCGACGTCGCGCTAAGCGCACAGGCGGCGATGCGCGACGGCGCGCGCGAAGCCTTCGCGCTATGCCGGCCGCCGGGCCACCACGCCGCCGCGGACATGTACGGCGGCTATTGTTTCATCAATAACGCATCGGTCGCGGCGCAGGCTTTCCTCGACCAGGGCGCCTCGCGGGTTGCCCTGCTGGACGTCGACTTTCATCACGGTAACGGCAGCCAGGCGATTTTCTACGATCGCAGCGACGTCATGTTCCTGTCGCTGCATGGCGATCCCAACGACGCCTTTCCGCATTTCCTCGGTTACGCCGACGAGACCGGCGCCGGCGCTGGCGAGGGTTATAACCACAATTACCCGATGGGACCGGGCACCAGTTTCAAAACCTGGGGTGACGCATTGGCCGACGCCTGCCGCAAGATCGACAATTACGCGCCCGACGCGCTGGTGATTTCGCTGGGCGTGGACACCTTCGAGAACGACCCGATATCGTTTTTCAAACTCGCCAGCGACGATTTCAAGCGCTACGGCGCGACCATCGCCGGCCTCAACCTGCCGACCCTGTTCATCATGGAAGGCGGCTACGCGGTCGAGGAAATCGGCCTCAACGCGGTTAACGTGCTCGAAGGCTACGAAGGCCGATAAAGTGCCTCATCGGTACCGTGCAAACGGCAATCTTTCAGAGATGCCTG
>CALJQI010000279.1 GCA_937980285.1 uncultured Gammaproteobacteria bacterium
CAAGCTGTCCGAAGGCGACGTCATCAAGGTCAAGGTGCTCGAAGTCGATCGCCAGGGCCGGATTCGCCTGAGTATGAAAGCTGTTACCGAGGAAGAGGCGGCCGCTGTCTAATTACCAGTTCAGCAGTCGGGTTTTACGAAAAAGGGGAAACGGGTTTTCCCCTTTTTTGTGTCTACGGGGAAATCGGGTGAAGGAATAAATGTATAGACTGGGTGGACTTTGGAGCGGTATCGTACTGAGCCTCTGTGCACTGTCCGTATACGCCGATAGCGCGGTCACGGTCGATGCACTGAACTACCCCGCGTGGCTATTGCGCAACTACCAGACCCTGCCGTTGCAGCCCGGCACGCGCCTGCGAGATGACGACCTGATCCGCACCGGGAAGGGTGGTCGGGTCCAGCTGAGACTGGCCGATGGCAGCGCAATCAGGCTCGGCGAATCGTCGCGCTTTGTTATACGGCAGGCTGCGCAAAGGCCCGTCACCGGGGATACCACGGGGCCGCTATCTTTCCAGGCATTGCGCGGCGTCGTGCGCGTCAGTTCGGCGTTTTTCGATGCCGACGGTCCGCGGCATCGGCTCGAGCTGAAAATCGGGGCGATAAATGCCACCGTCGGCAAGGCGGATATCTGGGGGCGCACCGACCTGGCGCAGGACGCGCTGTGCCTGGTCGAAGGCGAACTGGGTATCGAGGTTTCCACTACATCCGCCATCGATATGAGCCAGGAGCTGAGCTGTTTTGTCAAACCGCGGGATCAGGCGCCGCTGCCGGTAGATTTGATCGATCTGCGACAACACCGGCTGTGGATGGCCGAAACCGATCTCAAAATGGAGAACGGGATCGTCAGCGAAGATGGGCAATGGCAGCTGGTGTTAATCTCGCTTACCAATGCCCTGCGCGCCGGGCAGGTATTAAGCGATTTTCACCGGCGGGGATACGCGGTGAGGGATAAAACCGTATTGCGTGACGGGCGTATCCTGCATCGGCTGTTGCTTCCCGGTTTCGATTCCAAAGACGCGGCCCTGGCTGCCCGAGACCAGCTCGAGCAGCAGCTCGGCGTTAGCGACACCTGGGTATGGAAAGCCGATTGAGTCGGCTATCGGCACGGGCAGAAACGGGTTACAGCAGCTTGAACATGGTGCCGCAGTAGGGGCACTTGGCTTCGCCGCCGTTTTCCTCGACCGGGATGTAGACCCGCGGGTGCGAATTCCACAGGCTCGATCCTTCCACCGGGCAATGAATCGGCAGGTCGTCCAGTTTGACCTCGACCGCGGTTTTTGCATTCGGCGTCGAATAGGCGTTCTGGTCTGCAGCTGTATTGGGATTAACCATGGGATCTCTATTTTATGTAGGTTAGCAGGTCGAGGTATTTTTCGTTACGCCCGTGCACCAGGTCGAAGTAATCGGATTGCAGGGCCTCGGTGATCGGTCCGCGCGAACCGCTGCCGACAGGACGATTATCGAGTTCGGCGATGGGGGTGACCTCGGCCGCGGTGCCGGTAAAAAAAGCTTCGTCGGCGATGTAAATTTCGTCGCGGGTAAAACGTCTTTCGATGATCTCCATTCCCCGGTCCGCGGCCAGCCGGAAGATGGTTTTACGGGTAATGCCGTTGAGCGCGGTGGTGGTCTCGGGGGTATAGATGACGCCGTCCTTGACCACGAAAATATTCTCGCCGCTGCCCTCGGCGACGTAACCTTCGGGATCGAGCAGCAAGGCTTCGTCGTAACCGTCCCTGAGCGCCTCGCCCAGTGCAGCCATCGAGTTGATGTACTGCCCGTTGGCCTTGGCCTTGGTCATGGCGATATTCGGGTGGTGACGGGTATAGGACGAAGTCTTGATGCGGATACCCTTTTCCAGCCCTTCCTGGCCGAGGTAGGAACCCCATTCCCAGGCGGCCACGATGCAGTGGACGCTCAGGTTGTCGGCGCGCAGCCCCATGCCCTCGGAACCGTAAAAAACCATCGGCCGGATATAGGCGCTGTCGAGATTATTGTCACGCACCGATGCTATCTGCGCATCCATGATTTGCTGCAGGTCGTAAGTGATATTCATACCGAGTACCTTGCAGGAATCGAGCAGGCGCCTGGTATGCGCTTCGAGCGCGAATATCGCAGTGCCCTGTTCGGCGTGGTAGGCGCGCACGCCTTCGAAGCAACCCATGCCGTAGTGCAGGGTATGCGTCAGCACATGCGTGGTCGCCTCGCGCCAGGGCACCATTTCGCCGTCGTACCAGATAACGCCGTCGCGGTCGGACATCGACATACTAATTCTCCAGGCCGAAACATTCGTTCCAGCAATCTTTAACGTGATTTACCTGCGCTTCGATTATTTCGGCGTCCACCTCACTGGACTGGTTTTGCAGCACTGATTCATGCAGCAAACGATGATAGTCGGTGTATATTTCAGCCAGCCGCGATTGCGCGCCGGTAATCAGGTTTAACCGAAATAACTCATTGAGCAGGCGAATATTATCAGAATACAAACAATCTGAGCCAATATTATTTGCCAGCAATAGCACCCAGTACTGCACCAGGAACTCGATATCGACCATGGCGCCGCGCGACTGCTTCAGGTCCCGACGATCGCCTTCCGCCGGTCGCTTGTTGCGGTAGATACGATCGCGCATTTCGACGATATCCCGGCGCAGTTGCGCCTCGTCCCGCGGCAGACGTAATACCGTCTTTCGAATGTGCGCAAATTCATCCTCCAGCAACGGGCTGCCGGCCACCAGCCGGGCCCTGACCAGCGCCTGGTGTTCCCAGGTCCAGGCCTTTTCCTGCTGGTAGCGCAGGTAGGCCTGGGTCGAAGACACCAGCAACCCGGAAGATCCTTCAGGGCGCAGGCGTGAATCGATTTCGTAGAGCTTGCCGGAGGCGGTCAGCACGCTGGTCATCGAAATGATCTTTTGCGCCAGTCGCGCGAAGTAAACCGAGTTTTCGATGCATTTGTCGCCGCTGGTGAACTGCTGCTCTCCGTTCGAGTCATGCAGGAAAATGATATCCAGATCGGACTGGTAGTGCATTTCGTAGCCGCCCAGCTTGCCGTAACCGATGACGGCAAGATGGGCCTCGCGGCGCTCGCCGTCGACCGTGCACTGGGGTATTCCATACTGTTGCCGCAACGCCTTGCTGGCCAGCTGGTAGACCGCGTCGAGCACGACTTCGGCGAGGTCGCAGAGATAATGGCAGACCTGGATGGCGTCGATTTCCTGCGCCAGCTCGGCGCTTGCGATAACCAGCGTCTGTTCGCGTTTGAACAGCCGCAGGCTGTCGAGTTCGAGTTCGGTATCGCCCTCGATATTGTCCAGTTGCGTCTGCAGTCGCTGTTGCAGTCCGAGCTTGTCGAATCGCTGCTGGTCACCCGGATGGATCAGGTTCTCCAGCAAAATCGGGTACTGTGAAACCTCCTCGGCGATCCAGGCGCTCCTGGCGAAAAGCGTGCACAGCCTGTCCAGCAGGGCGCTGTTCTGGAACAGCAGTTCGAAATAGACGCTGCGCCCGGCAATCGACGAAAACAGGCGCATGAAACGCTCGAACAGGCTGGCCGGATCCTGTTCGCCGCCAATGGTTTCGAGCAGGCGCGGCAGCAGGTTGTTGAAGCGTTGCCTGGCTCGGGCCGACATGAAACTCCATGCCTTGGAGCGAAGAAAGCGGTTCAGCGACTGGTTGATTTCGGCGCTGTCGGCGATACCGCTATTGTTGATGA
>CALJQI010000280.1 GCA_937980285.1 uncultured Gammaproteobacteria bacterium
CGGGCACAGGTGCTCGACGCCGGCGCCGATGCAATGAATCCATTTCAGCTTTGGCGCGACCGCGGCCAGGTTTTCAGTCGGCAGATTCCAGGTCAGCAGAATCTCGCTATCGCGCATCGACTCGACCCAGTGATCGGTGTCCCAGTCGACGAACACCTCGAGCCGGGCCGCCAGCTCGGGAAACAGTTCGGCGACCTGCCGGTACTTGTCCATCGATATAGTGAACACCGGCTCGCTTTCCGGCGTCGAAGGAAAGGTATCGGGACCTGCGTGGTTGTTCTTGATATGAAGCTTGATCGTCATCAGCGGTATGCTGCCTCGAGTGACTTGAAAGCGTCGATCACCTGCCGGTCGCGGGCATCCCCGACCAGGTCTTCGGCATCATACTGGATCTGCATTACGCGCTCACCGATGTCGTTCAATAGCGCAGCGTCATCCTTGCCATCGGCAGGAACGCGCAGCACCGTATCACCGCCGTAGGTCGGGATCGGATTTTTCCAGATGCCGGTGACATGTTCCGGCTTGACTCCCTTTTCGAGGTCTCGGCATAGCTTGCGCAGCTTCTTGCGGTATTGAATGATGGCCTTGTCGCTCGGCACCAGGTGCTCCATTTTCTGGTCGGCGATGCGACCCATGCCCTCGACCGCCTCGGCGTCGCCCGGAAAGCGCTGGCGTTCTTCATAGCTTCGATCCAGCCGTTCGCCCTGCTCGATCATTTCATAACCCTCGGGCGTGTTGTACTCTTTCGGGTCGGCGCGGTCGCCGAATATCGCCCACGCGAAAGCCGTCGTGTTTTCATCGTCGATTGGCACTACCCAGCGCGAAAACGCCGTGCGTCCGTAGTAGATAGGCCGGGTGCCGTCGGCCGAGAAAGCGGCGCCGGCCTGGGTATAGTTAGGCAGCACCAGTTCATTGACGCGCACCCAGACGTTATCGCCGACGCGGCGCACGTTGGCGCCGAGGAAGCTCATTTCGCGCTGGTAGAAGAGCAACTCGCCGATCTCGGCCATGCCCTCGGAAAACTGCGCGCGGCTCATGCGCGAATGCAGGAAAGTGGTATGAATCGGATCGAGGATAGCGTCGAGCACCTGCAGCCAGTTGCAACTGTAATCGGCGCGGTATGGCTCCAGCGTCTGTCCCTCGATTTCGAGGGTATCGTAGACCGGAAATTCGGGCATGTCCTCGATTGGGCCGAGATAGGCGAATATCAAGCCGCGAAACTCCCTCACCGGATAGGCGCCGAGACTTGTTTTCTGCATCACCAGCTCGGCATTGGCCTGCGGCTGCCCGGGGATCTCGAGAATGCGGCCGTCGACATCGAACAGCCAGCCGTGGTAACAGCAGCGTATGCCGTTTTCATCGCAGACGCCGAACTCCATCGACGCGCGTCGATGCGGACACTGCTTGTGCACCAGGCCGTAACGCCCCGACTTGTCGCGAAACAGCACCAGCTCCTCGCCGAGAACGCGAATCAGCCGAGGCAGGTCCTCGACCTCGCGCGTCAGCGCCACCGGTTGCCAGTAGCGACGCAGGTATTCGCCGCAGGCGCTGCCGCGACCGCTACGCACCAGGATTTCGTCACTGGCGCCGCGGTGCGGTTGCTGATAACCCTGGTAACCAGCGGCAGTGATGGATTCAGCTTTGGCCATGAGTTGCATTCGCCCGATAAAAGCGCGAGTTTGTCAGAAAATTAACCTTGATCAGTAGCGATAATTATTTAATATTGATGTGAAAAAAATTTACATCAAATCATGAAACGACGCAACCTGCAGCTCAGCGCGCTACGCGCCTTCGAGGCGGCTGCCCGCCACTTGAGCGTCTCCGGCGCCGCAAAGGAACTGTCGGTGACGCATAGCGCGGTCAGCCATCAGTTGCGGCGGCTGGAACAGGAGCTCGGCGTTCGCCTGTTCAAACGCACCAATCGCGGGCTGGAAATCACCGCCGAGGGCGAGGCTCTGGCGCCGGTACTGATCGAAAGCTTCGACCGCATCGCGGCGACGATGGAAAGCCTGCGCCGGGCAGGTCATGCTGACAGTATCCGCGTCACCTGCACCCCTACCTTTGCATCCAAGTGGCTGGTGCCGCGGCTGGTCGACTGGTATGCACGCCCTGGCGCCAGCCGGATCAACATACAAACCGGCCTCGACCTGCTCGACTTCGATGCCGACCGCATCGACTTTGCCATCCGCTGCGGGGTTCCGCCCTGGGGTGACCTGTGCCATGAGTTACTGATGCCGATACACCTGGTCCCGGTGTGCAGCCCGGGTTATGCCAGTGAAAGCGAGGCGCTGCGAAAAGCCGCCGACGTCCTGCATCACGCCATGATCCATGCCGATGTTGGCGATCACGGTCAGGGTGACGAATGGCGCGACTGGCTGCGCGGTAACGGAGTCGATATTCCTGCGGATCTGCCCGGGCCATCGTTTCACGACCCGGGGCTTGCGATGCAGGCCGCCGCCGACGGCCTCGGGCTTGCGATCGGCTATCTCGAGCTCATCGATCGGGATTTACTGTCGGCAAGACTGGTGACGGCTTTCGACCACGCGATTCCCCATCCCTATTGCTACTACCTGCTCTACCGCGAATCGAGCAGAAAAGACAGCGCGCTCGAACAGTTTCGCGGCTGGATAATAAAGCAGCTTACAGAGACATGAGTAGAGACCTGGCGGTCGAGAAACACAAACGAGAAAGGCTTGCGCCCCGGGCTAACTGGAGTGAACGATCCTGATATCCGGAGTCCTCCTGGCCAGATTCCTGATTTCCTCGGCGGCAACGGGCTTGCAGTAATAATATCCCTGCACCATGTTGCAATCGAGCTCCGACAGCAGTGCATCCTGCTCCTCGGTCTCGACGCCCTCGGCAATCGTCACCAGTTCCAGCCCGTGCGCCATGTTGATAATCGTTTCGACCAGGCGGCGGTTATTTTTGTTATTGACGATATCATGGACAAACGAGCGATCGATTTTCAGCGTATTAACGGGAAATTCGCGCAGGTAGCTGAGCGCGGAATAGCCAGTGCCAAAGTCGTCGACCGCCAGGCGAACACCGATTTCCCTAAAATCCGAGAGCACTTCGCGAATGCGCTTATCGTCATCCATCAGCAGGGTTTCGGTGATTTCCAACTGCAGTTTATCGGCCGGGAAACCTGTCTGGTCGAGTATTTTCAACAGCTGTTTTCGATCGAAACCGCCCTTGAACTGGCGCATCGAAATATTTATCGATAAATAAAATTCCGGGTGTAAATCATTCTCCAGCCAGGGCAAGGCCTGCTCACAGGCACGCTGTAAAACCCACAGGCCGATGTCTTCTATCAAGCCGGTTTCCTCGGCCACCTTGATGAATTCATCGGGCAGGACCAGGCCTTTGAGCGGATGCTGCCAACGCAGCAGCGCTTCGACGCCGACCAGTGCCTTGTTCTCCATTTCGAGAATAGGCTGGAAATGAATCTGCAGTTCATCCTGGATAAGAGCGCGTCGCATTTCCTTGTCCAGCTCGAGAAACTGCCGCGCGCGGTCGGTCATCTGCGAGGTAAAAAAGCGGAAAGTATTTCGCCCCTGGTCCTTTGCCTCGTACATCGCCATGTCCGCGTTTTTCAACAGCGTCATCGTATCGGAACCATCCTGCGGACATACCGTTATGCCGATGCTGGCGCCGGAGTACACCTCGTGACCAAACAACTGGAACGGCCTCGACAGCTGATCGAGAATGCTTTTGGCAATAATAGACGCGTGAATCTCGTCGGTCATATTCGACAGCAACACGGTGAACTCATCGCCGCCCAGACGCGATACGACATCAGTTTCACGAATCGCCTTTCGAATTCGGCTGGCGACCTGCTTGATCAATTCGTCACCGTAATCGTGACCGAGGGTGTCGTTTATGGTTTTGAAGCGATCGAGATCGATAAACAGCAAGGCGATCTGACCCGGGTCGCGTCGACCGCGGGATATCGCCTCGCTCAAGTGCTCGATAAAATTCAAACGATTCGGCAGGTGCGTCAGCGAGTCGTAGTTCGCCCGATATCGAATCTGCTCTTCGCTTTCGCGCAAGGCGTATACGATGCTCTGCAATCGAAATCCGAGCATTACAAGGCCGATCGCCATGATGCCGAGTGCAGTCAGGGTAACAATCATGATGCCGCGAAAGTTGTCTATCCTGAGCGATTGCTTGGTTAGCACATCGATCGCCGTTTCCCCTACCTGTCGCAGCAAAATCTCGGCTTCCTTGTGCGCCTGCTTGGCCCGCGTCTCGGCCAGTTTCATGGTTTGAGCGGAGGTCGGTTCGAAATTAAACAAGCCGTCGCTGAGCCAGCTCTTGATGTCGACAATGGCGGGATTCAGTTTTGCATGTATCGCGGTTGCGCCGAGCACGTCATTGAATCGATAGTTTTCCCTGACTTGCTCGAGATGTCTTTCAATCTCGAGCGTTTGCCTGAAAACTACCCTGAATGATTTCGCTGACTGGTCCGCTCGGGCAAAGCCGATGTTCTGCACCAGCGTACCCATGCTGTTTACCAGCACCCGGATTTCGCGCTCCTGCTTCGATAGCGTGATCGGCAACACTTCCTCGATTTCCAGCAAGGTTTTCTGAAAGTAGATAATCACGCTGGAGGTGCCGAGCAACAACAACACCACGAGGCCAACAGATACATAAGGCCGCATCAACAAGCTGTTGTTGAGGAATTTCAAACCGCGATCAACCGGGAATTGCCGATAATAAGTTCATAACCAATTACTTCAGCGCGATGCCGAGCTCCCTGTAGTAGCGTTTGGCACCTGGATGCAGCGGCACCGCGATGCCCTGCAGCGCGGTTTGCAGGGTAATGTGCTTGCCCTTGACATGGCCGTTGTCGAGCAGCTTTCGCGAATTCTCGCTCCAGAGCGTCCTGGTAATGCCGTAAACGGTTTCCTCGTCC